>NZ_BTPU01000009.1:0-173838 GCF_036985595.1 Vallitalea maricola
CTACAATAAGTTGACACTATCGAAAACTTTAAGTTTTTATAGACAATCAATACTTTATTCTATATAATATACTTGTACTGTAGCAGAGCAGATATTACGCGTTAAGTGTTAGAGGATGGGAAGTTTCCTCTAAACGAAAAACCTGCATGGTGTTAGGTTTGCGGTGTGATATTGTTTCCGCTGTTACATAGAGAATAAATGTATGATAATACCTTTTTTCTTTTTATGTAACAGATACTATGTAAAAAGAAAGGAGGTTTTTTGTTTATGCAAAATAATACAAAAACCGTTTATGTGATGCTTTTATAATTATTTTCGGAATAATACAATTAATTATCCAATAAAATTATAGGAGGCTCATAAATGAATAAATCAAAGTCAAGTTATTATATAAAAGTAATTGTACAAACAGGTTTACTTATCGCAATTGCGCAGATTGTTAAGATGTTCAGTACTTACATCTATTTTGCAGGAACACCAGCAATTAGAATTAGTTTTTCAGGTCCTTTTACCAAAATGCCTGGTATCTTGTTTGGTCCTGTTGTTGGTGGTATTAGTGCTGGTCTATCTGATATTATAGGTTATCTTATTAAACCTCAAGGACCATATATTCCTTGGTTAGGAGTAACAGCTATATTAGGTGGTATTCTCACTCCTCTCATCTGGAAAGGATTAAGGAATATGGATATCAAAAAGCTGCAAACTATATGTGTCATTATTTTATCAGCAATCGGTCTACTTGGTATATTTAATCATATTCAACTTACTTACTATGCAACTGGTACTTGGGCTAAATATATATCATCTATTGGCAAAACCACTACTTTCGCAACTGTTTTATTAATAGCTACTTCCCTAGTAGGATTTTCACTGCTATTGATAGACCGTATTATTCAAAAGAGATATAATCAACTTAAAATATATAATAATTTCTTGAAATTAATTATATCTGTAGGCATACCAGGATTATTAGTAACTACTATTAATACTCAACTTCTTAGAATGTTTATTCCTGTATTATCTAAAAAAGCCTTTATTGCTTTTTTACTGCCTAGAATTGTAGAAGAGTTATTCATAACAGTTTATATATCATATATGTTGTCGCTTTTGCTGTATTTATATAATAATTTATTTAAAAACAAATAATTAGGTTATTAGAGGTATGAGTAATGAAAAAGATATATTCAACAAATAGATTAGTATTACGAACTATTGATACATCCTTCACTAGGAAGGTATTAGACTATTATACACGTAACAAAGATTTTTTGAATCCTTGGGAACCAAAACGTGAACAAAACTTTTATAAGCCTATGACACATAGAAAAACTTTACGAAGAGAACAGGATTTAATTAATAGTCTATCTATGCTTAGACTTTGGATTTTCAAAAAAGAGGATACTGGTTTTGAGAGAATTATAGGAACCTTAGCCTTCTCCAATATTGTTAGAGGCTGTTTTCAATCATGTTTCTTAGGTTATAAGCTTGATAAAGATGAAGTTAATAAAGGTTATATGTCAGAAGCCCTTGAAAAAGGAATAGAAGTCATGTTTCATGACTATAAACTTCACCGCATAGAAGCTAACATAATACCTAGGAATGAAGCTTCTATAAATCTAGTAAAAAAACTAGGATTTATTAATGAAGGCTTATCAAAGAAATACCTTAAGATTAATGATGTATGGGAGGATCACTATCATATGGTATTGCTTAATGAAGATATGGAATAGAATGTAACCATTATAGCAATAAGAAGTTTATTTATAAGATAAATGTAGAAATATATCTCATAATAAGAAATGTTAACACATTATTTACATTTGAAACATGAATTATACACACTTATATACTATGATGATATTGTAAGAAAAAACTCTTACATAAGAAACTCCCCCCCTCATTCTTTATATAATAAAAAAGCATTGATTAAATCCTCGAATCAATGCTTTTTTTTGTAATTATTGGGGTAGCGTCAGCATAATGCGGATTTACAACGCTAAGAAACTTTCTGACGCTACATTTTATTTTTTACCACGTTAAGGAATATTCAAAGGTCTTAATCCATTGATAATTGCGTTATCTGAACGTTTAAAACTATACTCTCCCAACATATTGATATGCTCCCATCCCAATGGTGATATGTTTGCAAGTAACGCTTCTTGGAAATTTCCATCAGCACTTTTTTTATAATCAATCGCTTTTTCTAAATATAGTGTATTCCAAATATTAATAGCATTTATAATTATATTTAAAGCACTTGCTCTCTGTAATTGATTTTGAATAGTTCTCTCTCTAAGTTGACCTTGTTTTCCAAAAAATATAGCCCTTGCAAGACCATTCATAGCCTCACCTTTATTTAATCCTTTTTGTATTTTTCTTCTCAATTCTTCGCTAGATATATAATCTAATATAAATATTGACTTTTCAATTTTTCCCATTTCTCGCAATGCAGTCGATAAGCTATTTTGTCTAGAATAAGAGCCCAACTTTCCAAGTATTAATGAGGAGGACACTTTTCCTTCTCTAATCGAATGAGCTAGCCTTAATATATCTTCATAATTTTCTTTTATAATATTTTCATTAACTTTACCACGCATTAGGTTTTCTAGATTCAAATAGCTATTGGCTTTATTTAATGTGTATAATTTAATATCTGATATATCTCTTATTCTTGGTGCAAACTTAAACCCCAATAAATGAGTTAATCCGAATACTTGATCTGTATATCCAGCTGTATCAGTATAGTGTTCTTCGATATTTAAGTCTGTTTCATGATTTAATAAACCATCAAGCACATGAGTAGCATCTCTTGAATTAGTATTAATAATTTTAGTGTAATAAGATGAAAATTGGTCACTAGTAAATCTATATATAGTTGCCCCTTTACCTGTTCCATAATGAGGATTTGAATCTGCATGTAAGGAAGATACTCCTAATTGCATTCTCATTCCATCTGACGATGAAGTTGTACCATCTCCCCAATTACAGGGCAAATGTAATTTATTATGAAAATTTACTAATGTAGCTTGAGCTCTGATCATAGCATCATCATGCATACGCCACTGTGAGATATTAGCTAATTTTTTATATGTTACTCCTGGGGTAGCATCAGCCATTTTACTCAATCCAATATTAGTTCCCATGCCAAGCAACGCAGCCATTATTAATATCGTTTCATCTTTATCAGGTTTTCTATTATTAGATGCATGGGTAAATTGCTCATGAAATCCTGTTATGTCAGCAATATCCATCAGTACATCTGTTAATTTTACTCTTGGAAGCATTTGATATAGTTCTGTACTTAATTGTTTTGCTTCTTTAGGCGTATCTTTTTCTAAGCGGGATATTGATATTTTTCCATTTTTAATTGATACATTTTCTAGTGTTTTAAAATTTCCAGATACAAAATCTAATCTTTCATTAAGACTGTTAACTCTTTCTTTCATATATTCATCAAAAGATGTATTAACGGATAATCTTGTGCTATTTATTGAATTGATCCATTCATCTTTAGTAAATAAATAATCTTCAAAATCTCGATATTGCTTACTTCCAACGACTGATATATCTCCAGCCCGAACCTGTTCTCTTAGTTCTCTTAGTTCAGTTAATACTGCCATTTCATAATAGTGCCTATTGATTGAACCATCTTTTTCGAATACATGCTTTTTCCAACGTTTTGAAATAAATTCTATAGGAGCGTCTACAGGTACCTTGCGTTTACCTGTCTCATTTAGTTTATGTAATATATTTATAGCATCTAAAAGTGGTTCCTTTGACTTTGTTGATCGAAATTCTAATGATTTTACGAGTGTTGGGGTATATCTTCTTAAAAAAGAAAATCTTTTTTCAAGTAAATCCAAGTAATCATAATCTGCAGGTCTTGTTAAATCTTGAGCCTCTTGTACGGATGATACAAAAGAAGACCAGTCAATAATAGATTCTATAGCATCAAATGGATCTATTCCCTCATCTTTAGCTTTAATTAAAGCACTTCCCAAATTAGCAAAATGTATTACTTTTTCATTTAACTTTTTACCATTTTGCTTCTGAATCGCTTCTTGTGCTTTTCTTCCTTTGGATAGTAAGTTTAAAATTTGCCTATCATGTATTTCAAAAGCCTTATCTGTTAATTCTTTAGATAAATTTAATAGAAATATTGCTAATATAGTATATCTTTTATCTTTATCAAATCTGCGAAATGCATAAGGTTCATATCTAAATCCAAGTTTATATATTTGAATTATTCTATTTTGGTGTAAGTGATTTACTTTTAATGTTTCTAGGTTTAATTTTCTTATATATTCAATTTTATCAACTACCTTTAAAAAATTATCTGGTGAGGGAAAACCTGTAGGTTCTTTTAACCAAGCTAAAAGCGTTTTGGTCTTATCATTGGGATGATCTAAAGATAATACTTCATCTAGTTTACTTTTCTGGGCAATAGTTAAAGACTCTGCTATAGTACTAATTATTTTCTTTTCTGCATATTCTTTTGATTCCCATATTAACCTTTCAAGTGTAGTAATGGCTGGAAATATAATTCTATTTTTTCTTATAAACTCTAAGCATTCTGTCATTAAATAGATTGTATTATCATTTTCAAGAGCTGACCTAGATACATACTCAAATGTCATTTTATACTCATTAGCTGTAAATGAAATAAATTTATATTCATCACGTATTTCATTTAGATGTTCCCATAATGTATTTTCCCTTTTAGGATAACTCTTAAAAGATTCGATAGATACATTTATCTATTTAGAAATATACTCAATCACAGCCGAAGGTATATTGTCAATATGTGTATAGGGCCAACCAGGATATCTTAATACTGCTAACTGAATTGCAAATCCTATTTTATTTTCTGGCCGTCTTCGTTTATTTATAATCTTAATATCATAATTAGATAATGTATAGTAAGAACCTATACTACATTCATCTTCAGGTATTTCCATAAAAGAGCTTCTTTGCTCTTGAGTAAATAGTTCCCTACCTCTTGCTATTGTGTTCATTTTATCATTCCAATCCATTTATAATTTTATTTATATTGTACCAGTAGAGTGTACCCTATTGATACACTAATATTTTTCTGATAGAATCAGTATTTGAGATGTCCCATAAGACTTGTATCAGAATGGAGGTTTAGTTTTGAGAAAAATAGGGTATGTTCGAGTAAGTTCAGAAGATCAAAATCAAAAAAGGCAAGTGGATCAATTAAATGAAATAGGTATGGATATTGTTTATCAAGAAAAAGTATCTGGATCAACAATGAATAGAGAAGAACTGAAAAAAATGTTAAATGAATTACATAAAGGAGATATTATTTATGTAACGGATTTAACTAGAATTACAAGAAGTACAAAAGATTTGTTTTTATTAGTAGATGAGATTAGAAATAAAGGTGCTAATTTAAAATCATTAAAAGATACATGGTTAGATTTATCTGAAGATAATCCATACAGTCAATTTTTAATTACTGTTATGGGTGGTGTAAATCAACTAGAAAGAGATTTGATTAGAATGAGGCAGCGTGAAGGTATCGAGATTGCCAAGCGTGAGGGAAAATTTAAAGGTAAATTGAAGAAATATCATAAAAATCACGTGGGAATAAATTATGCAATCAAATTATATCGAGAGGGAAATATGACTGTTAATCAAATTTGTCAAATTACAAATATATCAAGATTAACATTGTATAGGCGAATATCAGAAGAAAAATCTAAAAATCATACTTTTTAGTATAGGGGTACAGCCAACATTTCTGACAAAACTCACGTTAAGACAATATTTGGAAATAAAAAAGCCGGTTGTTCACGTTAAGGAGTAACAATTACAAAAACCCCATGAATACTTAACGTTTTAACTTCTCATTTTACTGGTGCTACCCTTAAAAATAATCAATAATCTAAAGTTCTTAAAATTTTTTATTTTATGTCGTGTTAATGTCGTGTTGGATAATGTTATGATATATCCAAGCCAAACAAATGGCTGTATTATATAAAATCGCGATTTATATATATAAAATATTAAATTAAGAAAGAAGGAAAAAATATGTCAAACTTAAGATGGGCTTTAAGAGACGCTGATACATATTCTACGTCTCAAGCCACTAAAAAAATAGGTAGTATTGATGCAACCGAAGAAGTTGAATATCTTAATCAAAAAGTAAATGGATATGCGTATATTGAATATAGTACTTCCAACGGCAGAAAGAAAGCTTGGGTTTATGCTAACAATCTTACGGCTACTAAACCACCTAGAGAAATAGGGATTATGCCAGTAGGTACAAAATTCAGATCTCCAACGGATTTCCCAAATTATCAAAGTGGTGGTTTTCATGGGGGGACAGATATTGCTAGCGATGAAGGTGCAGCAGAAGGAGATCCAATAAAAGCATCATTTGCTGGAAAAGTAGTAGACGTTGTGACAAGTGTAAAAGGAGTCGATCATTCTAAGGGTTTCGGTAACTATGTAAAAATTAAATCATTAATTAATGGAAAAAATTATTACACTTATTATTGTCATATGCTTTATGGTTCTGTAAAGGTATCTAAAGGAAACACTGTATCTAAGGGGCAAGTAATAGGCAAAATGGGTAATACAGGACACAGTTATGGTGCTCATTTGCATCTGGAATATAGAGTAATGCCTTATAGCCCACGTGCCTCACACGTTGTGGATCCAAGGAAATTTTATTAATAGTTAGCGATGGAATAATAAATTAATGGTATAATCGATTAAGCATAGGTATAAGAAAAGAGACTCCGTTATTAAAAAGGCCTCTTTTTTTAAAATTTAATTTAATTAATCATTTTTTCTTTATAATATCACCAGCTAAAAACTTATACTCTCCATCTGCAAATTCTATTATAAAAGTGCCATCATAAAGGGTAGCAGGCAATTCTTCGTCGGGTTCTTCATTTAATGTAAATGTAATGTGTGCTATTTCATCCTGAAAGACCACCTCATCGATTTCTTGGGATGAATAATGCCCCCCAACGAATGGAGTATAGGTATAGGTGTCGCTGTTTGCATCATATTCTTCTATTATTGAGTGATCTATTATGGTATTAAATTTACTTAATATATAGTCATCAATAATTTTTGCTGGAACTGTAATACTAGATGTCTCTTCATTGAAGTAGGAATAAAGCTCTGGTCTTATAGAAGTAAAAGAGGAGCCAGCTATATAGGTATCATTAACAATAGGAAGTTTAGTAAAGTAAGATGCATCTACTTTTTTCTCTAAAATCAGCTTATTCATTTTTTCTATAGGCAGAATGTATTTATGTGATTCTCTATCATAATACGGCGCTATAAGTTCTTTTCCTCTAAAGGGTTGTAGAGGGTATGTACCTCCAGTTATAATGTAATTAAATGCTTTTTTAAAATTAATATAATCATCTTGTGTAAAAGAAAAATCATTACTAAAAGTTAGTAGATACTTAGAGATTATCATCTCTAAAATAGCATCATTTAGCTCAGGTATATTGTCTTTTATTATAGGATATGCTGAGTCTGATTTTTGATCTATACTTGGGTTCTTTAAATTGTCTGATGTTTTTTCTGTACTTGTATTAATTGAATCGTCTAATATTTTATCTTCCTTTTGTTCATCTTGTATTTGAGTGTTTTTCATACAGCCCGAAAGGCATAATATAATTAGTAATGACAAAAGTAATCTTTTCATAAATTAGTCCTCCTTTTCGGTTAGAATTGAATCACCACAAGACAACTAAATCGAAAAAGGATGGTCATTGTTTTGAATTCAATTATAACTTATTTACTACTCTATATATTTGTAACTCTCTTGAATTTTACCATATTTAAATAATAGAATCAACTAACTATGGAAAGAACCATTTTCATGTTGACATTTACAGTATTGGGGCAGCGTCAGAAAATTGCTTAACGTTGTAAATTCGCATTTTGCTGACGCCACCCCTTATTGAACTCAACAATATTTTTCCTATATCTAGTTGGTACAAATTGTCTTTGTAATACTAGATTCTTTCTCTCCTTGATTCCTATATGCTCAAAATACCCTTTCCACATCTCTTGGAAATTTCTTTCTCTCTCTGAGATAGCTATATCTTCCTGATACTCAAAATCTGTTATCATCCATTCTCTTTTATTATATATAACAGCTTTATTACGTTTTTTA
Source organism: Vallitalea maricola (assembly GCF_036985595.1). Taxonomy (NCBI): domain Bacteria; kingdom Bacillati; phylum Bacillota; class Clostridia; order Lachnospirales; family Vallitaleaceae; genus Vallitalea; species Vallitalea maricola. The sequence goes on from NZ_BTPU01000009.1 coordinate 8,168, forward strand.
TCATGGATTATGAATTTCTCATTTTTCATTCTATCTGCAAAATGGTCGGCTAATAACTCAATTACATCATTATCAGGTGTCAACGGTGCATAAAGTACCTCTCCAACCTCTTGGAACCTTAATAAACCTAAGAGTCTATGCCTTTCCTTTGATACTTTGGAAGATAGGTTATGGACATTCAGAACATCCTTATGAGTATGGTCGTTATCTACTTTATACCCCATCTTGAATCCTAATTCCAAGTATTTTAATATATAGCAGTCTTTTTTGTAATCATCAGATAAAAATGTATAATAAGCGTTTTTCATAGCTTCATCGGATATCTTGTTCCATATGGCATCATATACTTTACCTGCTTTTTTATCATCGGTAGTAATATTAACTTCTGGTTCTAATAGTTGCATTTCATATCTATTTTCATAATATATTCCATTAGCTTTTTCAGTATAATAATGTTCGTATACACAAGTTAAGAGTCCATTAAATGTTCCATCATGTAAATACACCATATCATCAATCCCTTTATTAATTATTGCTATATATATTTATATTTGCAAAGTAAGTTGTTCATAAGGTGGTAAAGGATTCAATATACTTTTAATATTCTCTGGGTCAAGATTTTTTTCTCCGTAATACTTGCCGTTGCATGTAACAAAAAATCTAGCTCTTTTTAATACTACTCCCATTTTTTTTAAATCCTCATAGGTAACTATTCTTACTTTTCTTTGGTTAAGTATTCTTCTAGCTGAGACCATTCCAATACCCGGAATTCTTAATAATTCGTTTACTGATACTTTGTTCACTTCTTTTGGGAATTCTCCAATATTTCGAAGTGCCCAAATCATCTTAGGGTCATAATCCAAATCAAAATTGGGATTAGTGTTATCCAGCAATTCTTTTGCTTCAAATTTATAGAATCTTAAAAGCCAATCTGCTTGATATAACCTGTGTTCTCTAAGCATTGGTGTTGTAGTTGAACTTATGGCTGGTAAGTTACCACCTTTATTGACAGGTACGTATGCAGAAAAATATACTCTTTTTAGCTTGAATCTTTTATATAATTGATCAGTTATGCTTAACATGGATAAATCACTTTCACTGGTAGCTCCTACAATCATTTGAGTAGATTGACCTGCTGGAACGAACTTTTTGGCATGTTTGTAACGAGCTACTTCATAACTTGATTTATTTATCTCGTCTTTTATTTGATTCATTGGCAAAAATAATTTTCTCATGGTTTTTTGGGGTGCTAATAATTTTAGCCCATCTTCTGTTGGTAATTCTATATTAACGCTCATCCTATCAGCAAGTTCCCCCGCTTGCTGAATGAGTATCTTATCTGCTCCCGGTATAGCCTTTACATGAATATAACCAGAAAATCCATAGTGATTCCTAAGTATAAGCAGAGTCTTGACTATCTTCTCCATTGTGTGATTAGGATTTTTCTCAACAGCTGAGCTTAAGAATAAACCTTCTATATAGTTTCTTCTATAAAATTCAATAGTAAGTTCAGCTACTTCTTCTGGTGTGAAACTAGCTCTTTTTACATCATTACTTAATCTATTAACACAGTATTCACAATCATATACACAATAATTGCTAAGTAATATTTTTAATAACGATACACATCTACCATCCGAAGCCCAAGTATGACATATCCCACTAGCTTGTGAACTTCCAATTTTACCTGTATTCTTTCGATTAACACCACTAGAAGCACATGAAACATCATACTTAGCTGCATCAGCTAATACTTGTAATTTTTCTATTATATTCTTCTTCATATAATCACCATCTATATTATATCAAAATTATGGCAGCAATGCAAACATATGTTCTACAAATCGTAATCACGGTTGATTTGTGCTTTTAATTTTAGCACTTTTCCTCTGTCGGCTTCTAACTCCGTCGCCAGTTTATAACTTAGTATAAAGTATGTAGCTATACACAATACTAATATTGCCACATAGTTTTTGAAGTAAACGCTACTTCTCTTGAATGAATATGTTCTATATAATGATAAAAGAGTTATTTGCAATGGGTGTGCAATGGGTGTTATAAGCAGACAATATTAATATGGAGGTATTCAAATATGAATAGTGCAATTATAAAGAATGAATTAGGGTTACACGCAAGGCCGATAACGAAATGGTTAGAGGCTATAAAGATTTTAGATGCAGATATTACAGTAATATGCAAAGGTAAAAAATATAATGGTAATTCTATGATTGGATTAATGTCCATGGCAGCTAAAAAAGGTGATGAATTATCAATAGAATCAGAAGGGACTGATAGTGAAAAAGCAATTAAGATGTTATTGGACTTAATAGAAGACGGTTTTGGAGAGTAGTATTTTGCCACATATAAGTTGAATAAAGTTAAACTTCAAAATAAAAGTGAAACACCGTATACTTTAGGTAAGGGAATGATGACACATGGCATTATCCTTAAGAGAAAAAGCCATTATTGAAATTCTTATAAATGAGAAAAGGCCTGTACGTATTTATGAGATTGCAGAAAAATTAAATGTAAGTCAAAGGACTATAAGGTATGACTTAGATGAAATTGATTATGCACTTAAAAATGTAGATGAATGCATTGTCAGAAAACCAAGAGTGGGAATTTTATTAGAAACGCAATGCACATTGGAAGAACTGGTTGAAAAATGTGGAGATAATTATACTAATATGCCTTATTTAAATAAGAATGAACGCTATATTTATCTTGGTATGCATTTTTTAACAACAGATGATTTCACATCAAGTGAGCAATTAGCCACCATGTTAGGTGTAAGTCGCTCAGCCATTATGAGTGATATTAAAGAAATATCGCAAAGAGCAGTGGATAAATATAATGTACAGATTTTAGCAAAAAAGGGCTATGGCTATCGAGTACAAGGTAACGAACAATTACTGCGTAGATGGATGAGCGACTTAGTTTATGAAGCTTTATTACTCAAAAGACAAGGAGAAAAGATTCATCCTGTTAGTGAAGGCATATCCACACTTGTGAATTCCTATGATGTCAGCGACATAAGACGAGCTGTTAAGTCAAGTCGGCGTGTAGATGCTTTTTGGCTACCTTACGATGAATACTTGAAAGTTATTGCAATCATTAAAACAACGTTTTATAGAGTTGAAAAACACAAGTATTTAAAGGAGGATTTATTTGAAGGTAAGGAATATATTAAGTTAAGAACATATCCAATTGCAAAAGAAATCGTAAAGCAACTGGCTGTTAGAGAATTTCCAGAGTTAGAAATTAATTTTTTGGCTTATGAATTATTAGCGAGTAACATGAAATTTCCTGATAACTCTTCAAAATTAGTTGATCCAAAACTGATTGATACTGTTGATGAGATGATGAACTTTCTTCAAAAACATGAACAATGGAGTAATGATTCAATAACAACTTTAAAGAAAGATTTATTATTCCATTTTGAAGTAACATTAGAAAAGATACAGCTTAATATCCCAAACAATAATCCATTACTAGACGAAATAAAAAAGACCTATTTTGTTGAATATGTTCGAGCTTCTGAGTTATTAGATATTTTTAAAAAGAGATATAATATAGATTTTACAGATGATGAAATTGGATTTATTACAATGTACTTGGTCAAAAATCGTGGAAAGCAAGATGTAAGAATACAAAAAAATATTATTATTGTTTGTGGTTCTGGAAGAGGAGCGTCACGATTATTAGCTACAAGAATTATTAATAATATATCAAATATAAACATTCATAGTATTGTAGCAGTTTTTGAAATAGAAGAAAAAACAATGAACTACGAAAATATTGATTTAGTTATTTCTACAGTGCCTTTAAAAGATATAAAATTACCTTGGATAAGAGTTAGCCCACTTATAACGGATAATGAGCTAGGATTAATATCTAAGAAGCTATTTAATCAAAAAGAAGATCAAGAAGAATTAAAATATGTCACAGCCAATGATAAAGAGTATTTGAACAAAGAATCTGAATTCGCTCATCTAATTGGTATGATTCTTATCGAATTGGGAATTACTTTATCTTCTTTAGAAGATAATGGGCTAATTAAGAAAGATAAGCTTTTACAGTGGGGGTTAACGCTTCATATTGTAATGGCTGTTCCACGATGGAAATTAGGGCAGTTTAATATTGAGCCAGATTTGGATAAGGCAAAGAAAGAACAGCCCCTTATATTTAGTGAAATTAAAAAGGTGCTGGGAGTAATACGCGATAAATATGACCTTATTATTTCAGAAGATGAAGTCATTCCAATTATGCGTTATCTCTTATAGAAAAGGATGGTGATAAAATGAGCAATACACTAAATGTTGTTGGAGGAATTTTGTTTGAACCAGGACATGAAAATCACCTTAGACAAACAGATTTTTTCATAGAAAATGGAATTATAAAAAGTTTTAGCAAGGTAAATGGTATAGAAACAGTTGATGTTAATGGTGCTTTTGTATCAGCTGGTTGGATTGATTCGCATGTTCATTGTTTTCCAGGAGAAAGCATGATTAGTATTCATCCAGATAAAATAGGTGTAATAAAAGGTGTAACAACAGTCATTGATGCAGGAACATCTGGAGCTAATACTGTTGATATATTCCAAAAGGAAATTATTGATAAAAGTCATACAAAAGTAAAGATATTATTAAATGTATCCAGTGATGGATTAATTACATTAAATGAACTGGCTAATAAAGATGCTATTTCTTATGAAAAAATTACTTCTGTACTTAAGCGTAATAAAAACATCGTTGGATTAAAAGCTCGGATAAGTAGTTCTGTCTTAGGTGATATGGGAATAGAACAACTTATATTAGCAAAAGAGGTAAGTGAAAAATGTCAGTTGCCTTTAGTGGTTCATATTGGTAATGCACCACCTGAAATATCAGATGTTCTAGATGTTCTAGGTAAAGATGATGTTATTACACATATGTATCATAGTAAAGTCAATGGTTTATTTGAAAAAGATGGTACCCCAAAAGGAGCAACTAAACGAGCTATTGAGAGAGGCGTAAAATTTGACGTTGGTCATGGAATGGCAAGCTTTTCTTTTCACGTAGCCAAACGAGCTATTGAAAACGGAGTAAAGCCAGATACTATTTCAACAGATATATATGAAAAAAATATTGTAACACCAGTAGGTAGTTTAGGAATAACTATGAATAAATTAATAGCAGCAGGGTTGTCACTAGAAGAAGTCATACAATGTGTTACAAGTCATGTAAGTGATTTGTATGACCTAGAGGATAGAGGAAGAATTCAAACAGGACTACGTGGAGACTTAACCATATTCAATGTTTCTGAGGAAGCTACAATTGGTATTGATTCAGACGGTAGTAAAATAAACTTAGAAAAAAATGTTAAGCCAACCATGACTTGTATTGGTGGTAAGTTATATTCTATAGAAAATGGAGTTGTATAATTTGGAAATGTTAGCATTATTAGAAAAACAGATGCAGCTAAGTGAGCAAGATATCTTAGATTTTTCACCGTATTATGATAAAATCTGTGCATTTTTGGAGAAAAATCATATACAGTTTGATGAAAACTTTGCATTGGGATTTTATTCACATATGTACGCATTTGTTGGAAGATTAAAAATAGGTGAAATGGTTCAAGACGTTGATCGAACCCTCGAAAAGGAGATTGAACCTAGAGTGATGGTACTTACGAAAGAATTACTAGAGAGTGTTGGTAATGAATATTTATCTGTGGTTTCAAAGGATGAAATACTACTGGCCTCAATTCATATTCAGACAGCTATATTAATGCAAGAGAAAGGAGAATAACATGGTTACTATAGTTATTGGCGATCGTTTAGGTAAAGGTCAAAATGTTGCAAAGGGTATTGAAAAAGCAGGAGGAAAAGCTATTGTTATAGAAGGAATGGCTGCTGACATGCGATTAGGTGATGAAATGGAAAAGGCAAACGCTGATTTAGGTATCTCATTTTGTGGAAGTGGGGGAGCTGGAGCGTTAATGGCTGCAAACAAATATGGTTATAAAGTAACGCATCATTTACGTTCTATTGAAGCTGGAGAAACCGCAATACAAGAAGGAAATAAAGTTCTTGGTTTTGGATTTATGGATGTAGAAGAATTAGGATACCGATTAACTAAAGCATATATTAAAATGCAGGAAGGAAAATAGTATGGATGAAAAACAATTACTTAAAGTTGAACGAAAGACCTTGGAAGTATCGGGGATAGGAAAAACTAAAGAAGAAGCTTTCGGTAAAATTCTTACAAACTTAAGACAAGAGGTTTATAAAGATACAAAAGGGTTGATTCTAAAGATGGATCCTATTGAAGTCTATTTAGTTGAAGAAAAAAGGTCATCAGAAATTGAAAAGTTTTTGTTTCTATTCATGCCAAGAGAAAAGGATAAATTTAATTTAACATATAAATTTATCGTAGAAGTACGATATGTAGAAAAATTATAAGTTAAAGGGAGGAATTAAGTTGTTAGAAATTATTATTAAATCACTCATTATTGGAGCGATAGGTGGTGGCGCAATTGCAGCTGGTGCAGCAAGAATGTTTCATACTCCAAAGTCACAATCAATGGGTGCATTTAGAACTTTAGGAGAGCTTAATGCGTGTCAAGGAGACCCGGTTGCACATGCCTCATTTGGGCTAGGATTTTTATTCAACGCAGCAGCAGCAGTAGTAGCATCAGGAGCATTGACTCAAGACGTGTTCCATAGAATTATTCCTAACTTTGCAGCAGGAAGTTTATTAATCAAGAATAAAAATGTAGAAGAAACAATGCACGACCCGTCAAAAATGATGGTTGCTGGAGCTGTTTCAGGTGCAGTAGTTGTCACATTCTTAAATACTATTGCTTCTGCAATTCCAGAGTCATTATCCATTATTGCTAAAGAAATTTTAGCACCTGCTTCTTCAATGATGATGTCAACAGTTATGCCTATCATCTTCTGGTTAGCAGCTCTTGATGCAGGTAAAATTACAGGTATCTGGGGAACAGTACTTGGAGGATTAGGACATATGATTATGGGGAACTCAGTACCAGGTATCGTATTAGGTATACTTATTGGTAAGACTATTGAAGAAAAAGGATTTAATCGTTCTGCACAAATCATGTTAAGTATTGTTGTTGTAATGTTTGTCGTTATAGCATATTTCCGTGGATTTTTTGCAAAACTAGGACTTTAATTAAGGAGGAAATAGATAGTGGAAAAGACAACAAATAATAAAATGAGTAAATTAGCTTTATGGCTATTAAAAGATTCAACATTTCCATTTTTAGTAGGAATAGCATGTGCCGCACTTTTTGCAGGAACGCATATGTATGTTACACATGGTATAGGTGCATTTAATGAAATATTTGTAGTACAAATGTTAGATGAAGGTCTTCAAGGTGGAGATTTTGTAGCAGCAGCAGGTTTTGCAACAGGATTCTTAATTGCCAGAGTACTTGAAGGACCATTAGTAGGATTACTAGATATCGGTGGGTCATTAATGACTGGTGTTGGTATCGGTATACCAGCCGTTTTACTTTCAACTGGTATCAACGCACCTGTAGAAAACTTCTCACTATCTTTAATTACTGGAGCAGCTATTGGTTTAATAATTGGTGGTATTATCATTATTATTAGAAAAATTATGCCTCAAGGAATCTCAGCAGCAGGAACTGGAATTATGATGGGTGCTGGTAATGCAACAGGTAGATTTTTAGGACCATTAATTATTTTAAGTTCTATTAATTATAATGTACCAGCAGGTATTGGTGCCATTACAGGAGCAGCAATATTCTACAAAATGGATAGACATATATCAGGTGGAGCTATTATCGGAGCTATGGTAGTAGCAGGAATTGCTCAAGCGTTTATGTAAAAAAAAACAAAAGATACACATTTGAAAAGAGGATATTATGAATGTTTATGAAAAAATAGGCTTGCCAAAAGTTATTAATTGTTCTGGAAAAATGACTAAATTAGGAGTATCTACTCTTTCAGAAAGCGTTAAAGAGGCTATATCTAACGCAGGAAGTCATTATGTTGTGATTGATGATTTATTGGATACAGTAGGAAATGAAATAGCAAAAATAATACATTGTGAAGATATATGTGTTACAGCGTCTGCGTCTAGCGGTATTGTCATTGCAGTTGCAGCAACTATTACAGGTGACCATTTGTCACTTATTGAGTCCATGCCAAATCATAACCAAAAAAAGAAAGAAGTTATTCTTCAAAAAGGACATGCTGTTAACTATGGTGCGCCAATGGAAACCATGATTAATATTGGAGGCGGAACTCCAGTATTAGTTGGACAATCTAATAAGGTAGAAAGAGAGCATATAGAACAAGCCATTACTGAAGATACCTGTGCTCTATTATATGTTAAATCTCATCATGCAGTACAAAAAGGAATGCAATCTATTGAGACCATGATAGACATTGCAAGAAATCATAAAATACCCCTCATTGTAGATGCAGCAGCTGAAGAAGATTTAGAAAAATATTATAATATGGGTGCTGACTTAGTGATTTATAGTGGTGCAAAAGCATTAGCAGGACCTGCGTCAGGATTTATTGCAGGACGACAATCATTGATTAAAAGCTGTAAAAAACAATATAAAGGTATTGGTCGAGCAATGAAAGTTGGTAAAGAAAACATGATGGGACTTTATCAAGCTATTCTTGACTATCAAGAAAAGAATAGTACAAAAGATCACCAAATGTATTGTGTAGAAACAATGATGAAAGAATTAAATGATATAGAGGGTATTAATATAAAATTAGTTCAAGATGAAGCAGGGAGAGAAATTTTTAGAGCTCAATTGAAAATTGATGAAAAAATCTTTAATAAAAATGCTTATGACTTAGGAGACTACTTAAAGCAAGGAAATCCATCAATTTATACTCGTGAACACTATATCAATTTGGGGATTCTAAATTTTGACTTTAGATCCGTAACTACAAATGAGTTACAACAAGTTATAATGAAAATTAAAGATTTTTAAGGAGGTATATATGAGTACAGAAATTAAATTTTATAAGGATAGAGTAGCAATTAATTTTCTAGCTAAAGATGCAAAAAATGGAAGAGAAGTCTATGATGCTATGGATGGGTATACTGCAATAGGTGTATTATCTAACCAATTTGAATCAGCAGAAGAAGGCATTGAATTCGTTAATGAATTTAAAAAAGAAGTGCCATGTGTATCTGTTGGATTAGGAGCAGGAGATCCAGCACAGGGAATTAAAGCAGCCACAATTGCAGCAAACACAAATCCTGGACATGTAAATCAAGTTTTTACTTCAGCAGGATATGCTTCAGGTGCGTTAATGATGAATAAAGACAAAACAACTAAAATTAATGTCCTTATGAGTCCAACAGGCGTTGTAGGTAAAGTGAAGATTAATACTGGAGAAAGAAGTTGTAAGCAAAACGATGCCATTATTGATGTAGAAACGGCTTTAGCTATGTTGCTTGATATGGAAGCTGACTCTGTGAAATTCTATCCAATGAGAGGTTTAGAAGGTCTTGAAGAATTAAAATACGTAGCTGAAGCATCTGCTAAAATGGGAGTTAAGCTGATAGAGCCTACTGGAGGAATCACAGTTGAGAATTTTAGTGAAATCTTAAAAGTATGCTTAAATGCAGGGGTAGAAAAAGTTATGCCACATGTATATGGAGCAGCTATTAATAAAGAGACAAAAGAAACAGATGTAGAAATAGTAAAAGATTTATTCAATAAGGTTAAAGAATTAGTATAATCTTAAGTAAAAATGTGTAAAAAGTTTGAAGGGTCTATAGAGATTAAGCTATAGACCTTTAATACTATATGAGTAAAAGTAGTATGATACTAAAAGAGGTAACTAAGTAATTGGAAGGATGAAAATCATGATATTAAATGGTATTGGTGCAAGTAATGGCTTTGCAATTGGTAAAGTGTATAAATATGAACCAGTTAAAGTACAGGTTGAGAAGAAGCAAGTAGACAATATTCAAGACGAAATTACAAAATTAGATAATGCTATTGATATAAGTATAAAGGAATTAGAAGCTATTAGAATTAAAGCACAAGAAGATATTGATGAAAAAAGCGCTGAAATATTTAATGCACACATTCAAATTTTGAATGATCCAGAGTTTATAGGAAATATAAAAAAAAATGTTAAGTCAGATAGCATTAATGCAGACTATGCCATAAAAGAAATAGCTGATATGTTTATTAATATGTTTGAGGCTATGGATAACGAGTACATGAAAGAACGTGCAGCGGACATAAAGGATGTTTCTCAACGACTATTATACCATGTATTAGGAATTAATAATAATGGTGCTACGCCTATAAAAGAGGAAGTTATTGTAATAGCTAATGATTTAACCCCATCAGATACTGCACAATTTGATAAAAGATATATTAAAGGTTTTGTAACAAATGTAGGTGGAAGAACCAGCCATGCTGCAATAATGGCTAGAACCCTAGAGATTCCAACGGTTGTTGGTACTAAAACAGCTCTATTAGATATTAAAGAATCTGATATAATTATGGTAGATGGATTTGATGGTAAAGTGCATATTAATCCAAGTAATGAACAAATAGAAGAAGCTAAAGCAAAAATTAAAATGTATAAAAAAAAGCAAGCTATCTGGGCACAGTTAAAAAATACATCCACTGTAACAATGGACAATCATTATGTTGAACTTGTTGGTAATATTGGTTCACCAGAGGATGTAGAAGGCGTAAATAATAACGGTGGCGAAGGCATTGGCTTATATAGAACAGAGTTTTTATACATGGGAAGAAAGAATTTGCCTACAGAGGAAGAACAGTTTGAAGCTTATAAAGTAGTGTTAAATAATATGGGTGATAAACCTGTTGTTGTAAGAACACTTGATATTGGCGGCGATAAAGAATTACCATATATGGAAATGGACAAGGAAATGAATCCATTTTTAGGAAACAGAGCTATTCGATTATGTTTAAGCAAGAAAGATATTTTTAAAACACAACTGCGGGCATTACTTCGAGCAAGTGTATATGGCAATCTAAGAATTATGTTCCCTATGATTGCAACAATGGATGAATTTCATGAAGCAAAAGACATGCTAATGGAATCTAAATGCGAATTAATAAAAGAAGGTAGTAGAGTTAGTGACCATATAGAAATAGGGATAATGATTGAAATTCCAGCAGCTGCAATATTAGCGGATCAATTTGCTAAAGAAGTAGATTTTTTCTCTATTGGAACGAATGATTTAATACAATACACTTTTGCAGCAGATAGAATGAATGAAAAAGTATCTTATCTGTATCAACCGTTTAATCCATCCTTATTAAGATTAATAAAAATGGTCATTAATGCGGCACACAAAGAAGGTAAGTGGGTTGGTATGTGTGGTGAAATGGCGGGAGAGCAACTAGCTATACCTATACTAATTGGACTAGGATTAGATGAATTTAGTATGAGTGCTACAAGCATCTTACAAGCACGCCATATAATTTCAAAACTCAATTATAACGATATGGTAAAGTTAGCGTCAGAAGTTCTTCAGATGACCAGGGATAAAGACGTTTACAATCGTATATGTGGGGTACTAAAGGAGGATGTATAGATGTTGAGTGTAACACTAAAAGTTATCGAGCCTGAAGGATTACACGCTCGTCCAGCTTCAATGCTAGTTGGCGTGGCGTTTAAATATAAATCAAATATTGATATACAATGTAATGATAAAATCGTGAATATGAAATCAATTATGGGTGTCATGACTTTAGGTGCATGTTACAATAGTGAAATTACTATTCATATTAATGGAGAAGATGAAGAAACGGCTATGATGACAATTGTTAATACTATTAAAGAAAATAAATTTGCAGAATAATTAATAAAGGAAAAAGATGGGTAGTGAATTTTTAATTTATTAAAGCTAAGATTCAATTCACGTATCCGCTTGTAGTGTCAGATAAAGTGTATAAATTTCCATCCTAGCTATGTAAGCTGGGGTGGTTCTTTAATAATTATCTGTATCCTCATTTTTCAACTGTCCATTACAATATTTTTTGACTGTATTCATGTTGACAGCCCATACAATCATAGTTATTATCATTGCACAAGCACATATAAAATTCATAGTTATCGCTGTCCCTTCTGCTACATTGAGACTGAAAGTCATAATAAAGCTTGCTATTAGCTGCACATATAGAAAAAAGTTACGACCACTTTTTATCTGCTCCACTAATCGGGCTTTCTCTTTTTCCAACAGTTTAATTACAGCTTCATACATATAAAAAGCTAATACTAATATTAGTAATTGTACTATGATACCAATGACTGTTGATAATATAGTAATTTCTGAATTTTGACTCAAGAATAAGAAAAAAGTAATAATACGTACAATTACACATACTGAACCTACATAAGTTGCAATATGGAATTCCTTGATTTCTGTCTTATCATATAATTTTGATACAGCACTTGTAATAAGTATATATCCTACTACATTTGGCAAGATGTCGATAAAACCAATGTTTATATTAATTAGTATGAAAACTATCCCCCATACAATTGTTCCAAAATGTTTTCCCATCTTATAATCCCCTTTTCTTAACAAGTTGCCTAACTGATTTATCTGTTAAATATGGTGAATACCTTATGTTATACAGACTCTGACTACCCTCATTACCATTTTCATCGGTAGAAAGCAATGTATATCTAATGTCATAGATATTATACTTACAATCATTATCCAACATTTCAAAATTAGTATTAACACTTAACGTATTATAGGCTTGGAATGGTAGTTGTAGTTCATCTAAAGGATAACACTCTATATCCTTTTGATTATTATGGTAATTATCCTCCATTTCCATAATTTTGTCTTTATCGGTCTCCTTTGATATATTTACTAAAGTATTGTCTAACTCATCATTAGTAACTAGATTCATTTTAACAAAATTATGTGTCTCTTCATAAAGCTTGGATGTAATATCGTTAATAATTATACTGTTATCAAGTTCAAACACTGTCTTAGAAAATCCTGTACTAGAAGAACTGCTCATTGAACTATGCAAACCTTTTTCTTTATTGTTATTGATAATAATCTTCCCAATATCTATATTTTGTTCCAACCCATTATTATACGTAATAACTGCATCTTCTAAGATAATATTATCCATTTCCTCATATTCTTTTTGCTGATCTAAATTCAAGCGAGTATTAAGAACAGCTGTATTACTATTATAATATTTTAAACTATTAGTATCTTGAAAGTTCTTATCATAAAAAGTAAGATCATATTTAGGGAAATAGATACTATTAATTTTGATACTATCTCTTCTATTGGTTATGTAATTAATACTAAGATCAATTTCATCATGTAATGATACTTCTAAGTAATGCTCTAATACTATGGGTTCACTGATCTTGTGTACTTATATATTTACAATATTAAGTATCAGACTAAATATACATGCTATGACTCCAAAAATCAGTATTTTCTTCTTATTTTTTTTCATCATCTTCCTTCTTTCTTTTCGTATTATTTCATATTAATCTCTTTTTATTTTCACCAGATCTGATATTAATTTTTCTGTGAAACATGGAATATGCCTTATATTCAGTAAATCTTCTTTACCCTCTGTTCCATTTTTATATGTATATTCTAAAGTATAACAAAGTTCATATATATTGAATTTCCTTTCATCTTCTGGCTTAACGTAGCTCCATACTTCCACATAATTAATTGCCTCATGTGGTAATGGTAATTCATTTATATGTGAAAAAATTCTATTCTCTTTTTCATCATGAATATTAACATTGTCTGCTGGAAAACCCATATTACTTATAGTCCTGTCAACAAAATTCATATATACAAAATTATTAGTTTCATCATATAGTCTGGAAGTAATCTTATTTATTATAATACTATTATCCAGCTTAAAACATTCTATTGATTGTCCTGAGGTACTTACTCCTGACATAGTAGAATCTAAACTTCTTTCTCTATCAAGAGATAATATAATTTTCCCTATATCTACATTTTGAGTTAATCCATTATTATATGTAATGACTGCATCTTCCAAAACAACTACACCATTTTCATTAAATTTCAAGTCGTCATACATGAGGTTAAGATTAACTATATTAACTCTATAGTATCTTGACTCATACTCCTGTCTATAATCAACGTAGCATAACAAATCTTGTTCTGGAAAATAGACATTCAACAATTTGCTTTTATCAGTCAAATTAGTAATAAAATAAAATGTCAGGTCAACATCTTTGTTTTCATACAATTTATCTTCAATATAATGTTCTAGAATAATAGGTTCTTCTAATTGTTGGGCTTTATAATAAAATATATTACAAATTAGGCTAATAATAATTAGCATTAAACTCATAAAACCAATTAATTTTCTATTTCTTTGCACTACATATTCCCCTTTTATGAAATCTTTCTTGAAACTAACATTACATATAAATATCATTGTTTAATATTTTAACATTAATGTTCCATAAATACTACCTAAATAGTTATCTGGATATTTGTCCCACTAAAAATAAGGGCTATGCGTAAGATAAGCCCTTATTTCAATAATTTTATATTAAATTTATATTCATATAATATCAACAGCTCTTACTAACAATAACGAATCCCCAAGGCTCTACCATTTTACAATCTTCATTACTAGATAAATCAATATTATAATTGGTATCGCCAATAACATTATCTATAGCTATACTCTCTTCACTACGATTAAGTATTACATAAGTTTCTTCATCATCATGCCATCTTTTAAATGCGTATACTCCACTATTTCTTTCTGCCATAATTGTTTTATAATCGCCATATTTCAGTGTATCCTTGTTACGTCTTAACTTAATGATATCCTGATAGAAGCTGTATATCTCTGCTCCTTCTTCTTTATCCCAGCTCATTGGTCTTCTATACTCATGTTCTTTTATACCAACTAGACCTTTCTCGTCACCATAAAATACCATAGGTACACCTAAAAATGTCATTTGGAATATTACAGACAATTTAAATCGTTTCATATCTTCCTGACATATAGATAAAAATCTAGGTACATCATGGCTATCTAGTAGATTCAACTGTCCATGAACTATATTCTTATTGTAACGCATGAGCATGGCTGTCACTCTACTATCAAATCCATAACTGTCCAATGTATCAACTGCAAAGAAATCTCGGCAATTTTTACGCATATCATAATTCATGGAAGAATCGAATTGATCTCCTAATAACCAATGCTGAGCAGACTCCCATACTTCACCTATGATAAAACAGTCTGGATTAATTGATTTGGCAGTCTTACGGAATTCACGCCAGAAAGTATCATCTACCTCACTGGCTACATCTAGTCGCCATCCATCAATCCCATAACTCTCAGTCCAATACTTACACACATCTAAGAAATACTCGATTACCTCTTCATTAGATGTATTCATCTTAGGCATTTTACGCTCATAAGCAAAACAATCATATGTAGGTATGTCTTCTTGGCTATCCGGATATTCCACAGGGTATTTCAATCCATAAAACCAATCTTTATACTTAGATGCTTCTCCTTTTTCCAATACATCTTCAAATGCAAAGAAATGCCAGCCACAGTGATTGAATACTCCATCAATGATTACTCGTATATGGTTATCATGACAAGCATCAACTAATTCCTTAAAATCTTCGTTAGTACCAAAACATGGATCAATATTATAGTAACCGATCAAGTCATATTTGTGCCACTCTCCAGCCACAAAGATTGGATTCATATAAATACAATTAACACCCAAATCTAAGAAATAAGGTATATTCTCCTTTATTCCTTTCAAAGTTCCTCCACGCATACTATAGGTAGTATGATGTGAAAATTTGGCTTCACCTTTTTTATTACTAATATATCCTTTAGCAGTAGCAAAACTATCAGGAAATATATTATAAACTACTGCATCTTGTACCCATGATGGAATAGTTGCAATATCCTCTCTTCTATTAAAAGGTAACTGATAGAATTCTGAACGCTCTATTGGCAGGGTATTCATAAACATATCATAATAATAATACTTACTCTCTACTCCATCACTTAATTCAAAATAGTAACATATACGTGTATATGGTGAGTGTAGAACAACTTCATAATAATCGTATAATTCATCTTGTGCAACTATCTTCATGGGTTCACTACTAAAAATAACTGGATTCACACGGCAAGCTCTATCCCCATAATGTAGTATGCAACTTTTTATATCATCCCTTGCTGTTCGTATTCTAAATACGACATTCTCTTCATCTATGCCATGAGCATAATTAGAAAGGGGTATATGCAATACTGCTTCATAATTCATCTGTATCCTCCTCTATAAATATTACTGAATAAATTATCCTTTTACACCACCAGCTGTAAGTCCAGAAACCATATTTCTCTGTATTATCAGAAAAATAATTAGTATAGGAATAGCTGTTAATAGTGATGCAGCTGAGAAAATAGGCCAATTACGTGTATATTGAGTTGCTTGGAGAGCATATAATCCAGCAGCTAAAGTATATTTTTCTGCACCTGTCATAAAAGTAACTGCGAATATGTATTCATTCCATACAAAGATAATAATCATAACCGCTGTAACAATGATAGATGGCTTTGCTAATGGCAAAATCAACTTAGTTACCAGCTGAAAATCATTAGCTCCGTCTATTTTACCCGCTTCCTCAATCTCTATAGGTATCGTATCAAAATAACCCTTCATATTCCAAAGACCAAATATAGCCATGGTTCCTACATATATCAATATTAATCCAAGATAAGAGTTAACTAATTTCATTGGCATCAATATACGGTATATGGCAAACATGGATAAGATTGATGGAAAGGCATTAAGTATAATCAATATATACAAAATTGTTTTCCTTCCAATGAATCTGAATCTGGAAAAAGCATAGGCAGCTGGTATTGCTACCGCTAATGATATAGTAACTGTAGCGACAACCAATATTAATGTATTTTTCAACCACAAGAGATATGGTTTGTTAAATAATACTGCTTTATAATTATCAAGGGTAAATTCCTTAGGTACAAAGGAAAAAGATCCACTCAATATATTGTTAGTACCATTCAGAGATACAGATAAAGTATAAAGAATAGGTACAATGCATAATAGGCATGCAACAATAAAAAATAAATTAAGCAAACTCATCTTGATTCTATGTTTAGTTCTTCTATGCATCTACCTCTCCTCCTTTTAATCTGCCTCTAATGGTCAACGAGAATATAATCAATATCATAAATATAATTATGGATATTGCTGAACTGTACCCATAATTGTTGGTAACAAAAGCTTTTTCATATGTATAAGTAATGATTGTATGAATATCAGCTCCTGTCTTGGAACCTTGCTGCTGTGTTAGCAGATAGATAATATCAAACTGTTTGAAAGTAGTAAATATAGTAATAACAACTGCTGGTGCGATAATAGGTCTTAACAGGGGTATTGTAATTTTTCTTGCCTTGCTGAAATAACCTGCACCCTCAATTGTTGCGCTTTCGTAGTATGCTTTATCAATACTTTGTAATGCTCCATCTATAATCATAATCATAAAAGGTAATGCCAACCACAGATTAACCATAACCGAAGAAGCAAAAGCTATATTATTACTGTTTAACCAGTGTACATTAGCAAAACCCAGCTTATTAAGCCAATGATTCAATAACCCGAATTCTGTATTAAACATTCCCATTTTCCATAAAAGAATAGATATGTACCCAGGCATTGCCCAAGGAAACATAAGTATGGTCTTGTACAACCCTTTTAATCTAAGACCTTCCACATTCAATAAACTTGCTATAATAAAAGCAATAACCATCTGTAATACCATGTTGACAATAGTCCATATAATCGTTCTACCAAAAGCAGTAAGGAATCCTGTATCTAGTACAAATAATGCTTTCATATAATTCTGAAATCCAATTACTTGAAAATCAAACCAATGATATACATTCATATTGGTAAGAGAGATATATCCAGTATAGAGGATAGGAAAAACAATCATAAGACCTATTAATGCCAAACCAGGAAAAGAATATATATATGGAATAATCTTCTTGTAACCTCTTTTTTTCATTTTTTGCACACCTGCCTTAATGTCACTTATACTCATATTGGTATACAGAAGGGGACACCCCCTTCTGTATTATTTATTTCATTGCTTCAATCTGTTCTAGTGCTTTTTTCTGAGCTTCATCTGAAGCTGTCACAGGATCTGCATCCCCTTTATTTACACTTGATAATAGATTCTCAGTTATAGCCCACATAACATCCATTTCTGGTACGTTAGGCATTGGTACTGCTGTTGCAGAAGCTTTTTTAAGTGTCATGACGATCTCATTACTCTTGACTGCATCATCCTCATAACAGTTGTTGTTTACTGGTGCTGAACCAATAGCTTTTGCTAAGTTGATACCTATATCAGGTTTAGATAACTGTTCTAGAACTTTCGCTACTGCTTCCTTCTTGCTTTCTGCTCCTTTTAATACACATATACCTTGGATACCAGCAAATGGGCTGATAGCTTTTAATGTTTCATTTACAACAGGCATAGGAGCTATACCAATATCAATTCCATTCTCTACTAGGTCTGGAATTAACCATGGTCCACCGATAGTAGAATGAGCCTTACCTTCTTTAAATAATGTAGTCATGGTATTATAATCACCATCTATTGGCATATATTTTACAAATTGTTTATGATATTTGATAGCATCTTTTGTTTCCTTAAGATCAAGACCTGGTTCAGCTTTATCGTTGATAACGAATCCATCATAAGCATGAATCCACCCTACAGTAAAATAAGCTGTACTATGCTGTTCAACAAATCCATAATTACCATCTTTTGTATTAGCTTCCATATAAGCCAATAAATCATCAGTTGTTCTTGGAGCCTCTTTCATAAGAGCTTTGTTATACATGAACAACAAAGATTCAAAGTAAATAGGTAATTGATAGATTTGATCTTTATAAGTAGCTGCACTGACGGTCATAGGTATAAAATCATCAAATGTTGATTTAGGAATGAAATTGGTAATAGGTGATAAAATACCCATCTCAGCAAATATTCCTATCTTGTCATGTGCAAAAAAATACATATCAGGTGCACTACTTGGATCATTTCCAACAAGTTTTAGAGTCTCTGTCAACTTTTCTTTTCTTTCAACGGACACAACTATCTCTGGAGCCAATTTATCAAGTTCTTTTTGAAGTTCTTCAGCTATGGCCTCTTGTGTTTCGTACCATATTTTAATATGTGTTGGTTCTTTAGCTTCTTCTTTTTTATCCCCCGAAGTGTTCTCACTTTCTAAATTAGCAGTAGTATTTTTTTCTTCCTCTTTTTTCTTGCCACAACCTACAATAGTACTCATGCATAGAGTGGCAATCAGTAAGATAGCTAATAATTTTTTCATGTTAATGCCTCCCATTTTTGTGATTATAAGCATTTCACCATGACTTATGGTGAAATACTTTATTACCTAATTCCAATTATAAACAGGTGTTTCAGATGTACCGTTAGTATCGGATGTAGAAGTAAATACTCTGTTAGACCCTGATTCCCAAGTTACATTACCATTAGCATCTTTTCTTATGAATTTGAATTCGAAAGTAGTATTTGCTGGTACACTAACTGGTAAGAACCATTGTGGATAGTTAGGATTCATCATAGCTTCTGTACACTTGTTGGTATCCCAGTTACCTAGCTCTGGAATGCTGCCTACAACATGAATTGTATCACCAAAACTTGTATTGGCATTCACACGGAATATAGTCTGTACTTGGTCACCAGATAACACTGTATATCCAAAAGTATTACTTGTATTTCCATTGTTTGTAACTGTTATATTGACTTCACCAGCAGCTACATTAGGTACTATAGCTTCTATATAATTTGATGTATTTGTAACAACTGTTGCACTAACATTATCAAATTTTACATCAACATTTCCATCAAAGTTATTTCCATAGATATAAACTTTATTACCTGCACGCCCCATAGTTGACATAACATTTCCAATCTTAGGTCCGTTATTATTAGGATTATAAGACCATACACCTGCATATCCTCCTGGTAACGTACCTACATACACTTTACCACCATTTGAAACCACAATTCCGCTGGCTTTCATTATGCCATTAAGTTCATCATTATAATTACCATCTGCAAAACCAGTAGTAACATTAGTATTAACTGCCACTGAATTGTCAGGCTGACGATTTATAGCTATTAATACTTCTTTATCAAAGAACTTACGTGTCATAACTAATACATCATTATTGGAATAAAGTATTTGTGTTGTTCCATAAGCCAATGCATCATTTTCTTGTCTTAGATCTGACATGTTCTTAATGATGTTATAAGCATCTGTAGATGTATTAAAACTAGAATCTACTTCCATGAACATTCTTCCACCAACATCACTGTTTGTGTTAGGTGTCATATATTGCTCTGTACCATAGTAGATATTAGGAGTTCCTCTTGATGTAAGAAGCGCTACCAATGCTGCATTGTAAACTTCTCTACGTGCTTGATAATAACCGAATCTAGTTACATCATGATTATCAAGGAAAGTAACTGTTTGATTTTCATAAGTGTAATCACTAGTTGTATAACATAACATATTACCAAAATCAGCCATGCTGGTACTGAAATCTCCAAATGTACTAGTTATACATCTAAAGAATTCAAAGTCAAGGTTATTGACACCAGTTCTATCTGGGAATGATTGATACTCATCATATTTTGGATCAGGTCTACCAATGAAGAATTCTCCAAAATGTGTTAAAGGTCCGTTACTCTTACTGTCAATACTATCTTTTAGACCTTTCACAAATGCAGGATTCATATGTAAAGTTGCATCATGTCTAAGTCCATCAATTCCTTTATCAACCCAGAATTGAGCTGCTTTTTCTAAGTGCTCTACTACAACACCATTTTCTTGAGAGTAATCAGCTAATGAACCTAACTCTTTATGTCTGAAACCAAAAGTTGATGTATCTCCACCTCTATCGCCTAGACCATGGAAAAATCCTTGTGTATCATTATGTGGATCTGCCAACAGATTCTCTAATTGACCGTCACCATTAAGGTCCACTGGTTCTCCATTAGCATCAAATACGTAATTACCATTAGAATCCTTATCAGGTTCATATAGTTTTCCATCTTCAGGGCTAAAATTATCTGTTGGATTCAGCCAACGACTACTATGATTTGTTACAAAATCAATTACAAGTTTGATTCCATTAGCATGAAGGGCATCTCTTAATTGTTCAAACTTCTTCATTGAACCAAAGTGTTTATTAGTTGCAAAATAGTTTCTTACATGATAACCGTGGAAACTAGTCCATATATCTTGACTTCCACCTGGTTGATAGTCAATAATAGGTGTGTCACGATTTTCATAAGGTGCACTAATCCAAACTGCAGTTACACCCATACCTTTTAAATAAGGTATTTTATCAATTATTCCTTGAAAGTCTCCCCCTTGATAGAGCTTTAAGTCATCTCCATCACCTTTATTATCGTTATTACTATCATCAAATAGCTGAGCTGATGATGGTACATTATTTGATGGGTCACCATCTGCAAAACGGTCAGTAATAATCTGATATACCACATCCTTAGGTGTAACAGGACCAAGTGCCAAAGTACTAGCGCTAACTTGAACATTCAACTGACAAACTACACACATCATAACCATGAAAAGAGCTACTATTTTCTTCTTCATTCTAAAATCCTCCTATAAGTTAATGTTATTTACTTATTTATTTAAAACTCTAGGTAAAGCTATACTTGGAGGTCGATTAATTTCTAGAGTTTGAAATACGTTAAAACTGGGAATATTACAAAGACATATTTTTACCAATTAAGGAAAATGTTTTCCTTACAACTTTAAATATTTATTAGAATTAATTGGTAATTTTATACTAATTATACACTTGCATATTATCATTGTCAACAAATTAGCTATATTTTGCTTGACTTTTTTAGGAAAACGTTGTACTATTTAAGTATAATGTTTTCCTAAAAATAGAAAGGATTGATCTTATGGCAACCATAAAAGATGTGGCACGAGAAGCCGGTGTATCCATCTCGACAGTATCTAAGATTATAAATAGATCCTCTCCAATATCAGCCGCTACGACAGAGAAGGTTGAAGCTGTCATGAAAAAATTACACTATTATCCTAATACAAGAGCAAGAAATTTTGCTAGTCAGACAACAAAGAATATAGTTTATATGATGAAAATTGAAAAGAATGTAGCTTTTACTAATCCCCATTCTTTTGAAATTATGTGCGGCATCCAGGAAGCTCTTGCTAAGAAAGACTATAACCTAACCCTTGTAAGCTCTAATTCTGAGGAAGATATATCTACGCTCATTGATAAAATAATCTATCAAAAAAGTGCTGATGGTATCATTATTCACGCTTCAGCATTTGACCCCACAATAGAGAGTGTTATAACAAAGTCCAATTTCCCTCATATGCTTATAGGGAAACCAGATTATAACAGCGCCTTATGCTGGGTTGATATCAATAATTATTTATCTGGAGAGATTACAGCAAAACACGTCATTGAATTAGGTTATGAGAAGATAGCTTTCATAGGAGGAGCAGAAGATGACCATATATCTGCTCATCGTTTGGAAGGCGCAAGAACTATTATAAATCGTAGTCACGGAACCCTGCTTCATAATGAATATACTGATTCTTCTAAAGAGATGAGTTTTGAAGTGATGCATAAGATATTGAGAGAGAAAAAGACACCTGATACCGTAATCTGTGCCAATAATAATATAGCTCTCGGTGTAGTAGATGCTATTAAATACAATGATTTTCAGATACCTGATGATATATCTGTAATTACTTTTGATGATTATCCTTATTCCCGTATTACTGAGCCTATGTTATCTGTAGTTAATATTGATGTTTTTGATATGGGTTATCAAGCAGCTAAGACATTATTAAGAAAGATTAAGAATCCTAATCTTCAGGTTCAGTCTTATTCTACTTTGCCAACGTTGATTGAAAGAGGGTCGACTGTAAAATCCAATTAATTTTTTCATGAATCTATTTTATAGTAATAACTAAATGCACTTAATTTCTAAATTCTTATTTAGGTTTATTAAGTGTATTTATTTTTCTATAAAAAAGTTGATTTCCGTAATTACAGAAATCAACTTTCTAATCAAATAATGTAGTGTGTATACAATTTTACGCTTACAACAAGTCACCTGCCGCTTTGATTTTAACGCGATTTGTATTTCCAGGATAATATGCCAATGGAGTATCTTCTATCTCAATAATCTCTATGGTTTCACGTATTGCGCCTGAATCAACCGCCATTTCTACAGCTTCTTCTTTGGCCTTATTCAACGCATCTTCTCTTTTAATCTCCTCATAATTTATAAGTTTCTCATAAGTACTACTAACTCTGGAAATTGCTGACCCAATTGCATTAGCTATACCAAAATGCTCTGGTCTTGCAACGCTATTTGTACCTTCTAATTTATCAGGGATTATAATAGAACCGCCACCTACCATGACGACTTCTATATCTTTATTGGAAGTTTTCATGATATCAATGCCTTCTTCTACCAAACATTTTATCTGCATCATAGCCTTCCCTGCAAAATCCTTATCAAGCTTTTCTACTTTTGTTTTATCTCCTATTTCAGCCATACCAAGACATACAGCAATATCAGTAGCTGTAACGACATCTCCTCCAAAAACTAACGCTTTACTTGCTATTTCATAACCTACGCTATCTGGACCAACCGTAACCGTTCCATCTTTTTGTTGTCTAACAATAGAACCTCCACCTAATCCTATGGATATAACATCAGGCATTCTAAAATTAGTACGGACGCCACCAATTGTTACCGCAACACTTGATTCTCTAGGGAATCCATTATGTATCACACCTAAATCCGTGGTTGTCCCTCCCACATCAATCACGACAGCATCTTGCAAGTTACTTAAATAACTAGCTCCACGGATAGAGTTTGTAGGACCACATGCAATAGTCAATATAGGATATTTTCTTGCGTGATCTATTGTCATTAATGTTCCATCATTTTGAGATAAATATATCTTAGCATTAGTGACTCCTTCATTTTCCAAGCTGCGAGCAAATCCATCTGTAAAACGTTCTGCTACCTTATAAAGAGACGCATTTAAAATAGTTGCATTTTCTCTTTCAATCAACCCCATAGAACCAATCTCACTGGAAATAGATATATGTACATCCTCACCCATAACTTCTCTACAAAGTTTTGCAGCTGATAGTTCATGTTCATTACGAACAGTAGAAAATACACAGGAAATAGCTATTGATTTCACTTTTCCTTTCATCTTCTCAAAAAATGATCTTGCTTCATTTTCATCAAATGGTGCTAGTTCTTTTCCGTCGTATTCAAAACCACCTTTTACAATAATTGTATCAACGGCAATCTTTTTTATATCATTCTCCCAGTCTACCATAGCTGGTATACCAAGGGTTGCAGGAGCTCCGATTCTCATAAAACCAATAGGAGCTAATTTTTTTCGTTCAACTATTGCATTAGTACACTGGGTTGTACCTAACATTGCTTGATGAATATCTTTTCTATCAACTCCAGATATTTCTAATACGCTTTTTAAAGCACCTGAAATTCCATCTTGAATATCCTCTGTAGTAGGATGTTTAATTTCTGCCGCTATATTCAAGTTTTCATCTATTAATACTGCGTCTGTATTAGTTCCACCTACATCAATACCTAATTTATACATTTAAACTACTTCCTTTCACCCGATCTTCTATAGGAATATAATCTGTATCACAACCAAAGTAACCAGGTCCAACTAATTCTAGACCTGCTTGGGTTCTCCACATTTCAAAACACTTAAGCCCTACAACCATTACACGTTTCCCATATTTTATAGCATCTGTAGTCACAGGAATAAATGTTTCTGTATCTACTATACAGATTAAATCTGGTGTTGTAGCCAACAATTCTCCATCTACTTCAGCTGTCAGATTCTCATTTTGGAAAGTTACTGAGGCATTCTTTCCCTTATATTCTCCAATACCCTCTAATACTACATTACCAAAATTAAAGGCACCTTTTGTTTCACGAAGTACATCTACAATTTTACCTTTAAACAACTTAAAACCTTCAGTAGATCTTAGGAAGTTCTGTTCAGGTGTTTCCTCATTACAGTCTTTTACCTTACGAATGGCTTCTCCGAGTTTCTGACTTCTGGTGACTATATTCTTAACAGCATATTTTTTTAATGTAGCACCATCTACACAAAAAAGCGAAACAGAAACGGAACCTCCACAGCTCATTGTTACGGCTCTTGCCAGTTCTTCTGTCCATTTATTGGTAATGGTGTTAAAGATAGCGCAATTTCCTTTTTCGTCTGTTAATGCCATAGGTGTGGCTTTAACCCCTCCTATGGTGAACGTAACCATCTGCAACTCTGGAAAAGCTCTTCCCATACCGTCAGCATCTACCATAGGAAGCCCTAATCTAGCACAAGCTGCAATAGGAAGCATACTATTAACTCCTCCAGCTTCAATTGGCATGAAAGCATATATTTCCTTACCATAAAATTTGGACACCATATCATATAAGGTTTTATATTCGTTTCCTCCAACACCTTTTTCACCAAGAATAGTTGGTGCACCCATCATAGCAATAGGAACAATAAGTGCATCATCTGGTATTTCTTCAGGATACAATAGTGTTACTTCGCCACATTCCTGCACAGCTCCCATGGCTATCAGTTTCCCTATATAAGGGTCTCCACCTCCTCCTGCTCCTAGTAATGCGGCTCCTAGTGCGATGTCTTCTATTTCTGGTAATCCAATTTTTCGCATTTACATACATCTCCTTTCAACTATTAAACTCTCATCTTAAAGTAAAGATTACAACTGTTACATTTCTAATATTTATTTTTCTGGTAATAATTTAAGCATAATGTACACAAACATTGCCACTAAAATTCCGTTTAATGGTCCAATAAAAAATGGAATATCCAGAATCGGTAAAGCGGTTATCAATGTTGGAAAAGCAGCAAATGTACCACCTGTTATGCAAGCAATCAGTGCACCTGCTACAAAAGATATCATACCCTTTGCTGAAACTCCTTCACGTATTTTAAAATTCTCTTTTTTCCCTCTACCTATTATCCAATAATCAGCAATCAGAGTACCTACAAGAGCAGGAACCAAAGCGGACAATAAGCTTAAAAAGGAAGTAAGTTGATTCAATACTCCAATTACAGCCAATAAAGTTCCAACTCCACCTGCTACGGCTGTTGTAATTTTGAATTTGCTCTCATCAAATCCTAACAGATTGGACAGAGACAATCCTCCACTGTAAGCATTTGTAATATTTGTCGTCCATGTTGCCAATACCAATGCTACCAAACCTATAGCTGGTACACCTACGGTAGTCAATACTGTACTTATATCGTATTGACCAGTTACAATACTCATTAGTGCGCCAATTAAAAGCATGATTAAGCCTGCTGGCA
Organism: Vallitalea maricola; assembly: GCF_036985595.1. Taxonomy (NCBI): domain Bacteria; kingdom Bacillati; phylum Bacillota; class Clostridia; order Lachnospirales; family Vallitaleaceae; genus Vallitalea; species Vallitalea maricola. The sequence continues at coordinate 34,724 of NZ_BTPU01000009.1, forward strand.
GAACTCCTAATATGGAGGATTTAATAACATCTTTTCTACTTTTTGCAAAACGACAATAATCACTGCTGATGGCTCCACCTACTGCAAAAGTTGCAACCACAAGACTTATTCCACTCATCAAAGGAATGGGCGTCGCTGGTGTATAATCAGCAATTACCGCAGCACCATCAAACTGTACCATTGCAGCCCAAACTCCATAACCACATACGATTAATAACAAAGGGACTGCCAGATAATTTAGCCATTTCAAACCTTTAAATCCATAACAAGCGGTGACTAACATTATCGTTCCCCACACGATTGAAGATATCCATACAGGTATTTGAATTCCTATCATTGAAGCTAACATAGAAGAGAAAGAAGCTCCACATACAGCTGATTGAATTCCAAACCATCCGATACAGGCAATTGCCAACACACTGCTGATTACATATTTGGCTCCTTTTTCACCTAAAGCTCCCGCAGCCATAACAGCTGTAGGTAAACCAGTATCACATCCTTGCATACCCATAAAACTCATGTAAAAACAAATAATACCATAGCCAATTAATATAGCTAGAACTACACCACCTAATGATAAACCGTTACCTAGAAGACCTCCAACCATCAAGCATGGTACGCAGATCATTGATCCGATCCATACTATGGCAATAGACTGCCAACTTTGACGCTGCTCTTGTTTCACTTCAAATCCAGTACTCTTTTCGTTCATATTAAAACTCCTTTCATATAATCCATAATTTTCATGTGGCCCTATACGATTAAATTTATAATAACCGACGAAAAAACTGTTGATCTCTCAAAACCTATTACCTAATTATATAGATTTCATAAGTATCTGTAATTATCTGAAAGGCAAAAAAAAATAGCTGATTATTGTCCCATTGTACAATAACCAACTAAAAGAATTCTCTATTTCCCACCTTCTAAGAAAGTTTTGATTTGTTTTTCAAAAGTCTTCTAAGAGCAACCGCCTTATATAAATCATAAGACTCTGGCATCTTATCTATATGAAAATTAAACTTTTCATTTAATTTTTTTATTCTATATTTTATAGTATTTTTATGGAGAAATAATTTTTCTGCTGTTTTGGATACATTTAATCCAGAATCCAACATAAAAATTTCAAGTGTAGTATATAATTCCTTTCTTTGCTCTTTCCTGCTTTTCTCAATAGGCGACAACAAATGTAAGGTCTCTTTTATACTATCTTCTCCTTTATTTATTACATCTTGGCATTTTTTTGCAAATTGTAATTCTTGTAGAGTAATTGAGCACTTATTAGGATATATACATCTTGCCTGTTGCAAATAATTACTGCACATTATGTAAGCACTTCTTACTTCTCTAGTATTTTCTAGGGCAAAATTACTTACTAAAATGATTTTCTCTTCAAAATCCTCTAATTCGTATAAAAGACATTCTGTTATCATTTCGCAGGAGTTCTTTACCTTTGCCTTACCCAGGAATATGACGAAGCAATCATTATAATTACCAACCAAACTCACATCAAAGAATTTTTCAATTACTGTATTTGTCTTTTCCACGAGATGTTGATTTATCTTCTTAATGAGATCACTATCAGATATTAATTTATCCTGTTTAACAATAAGAAGATGCTGTATGGCTCTAACATCAATTTGAAATATTTCAGCAAGTCTTCTCATTTTCATAGGTTCATCATTTAAGATAGCCTTTATCAATTCTTCAGTTCCAATATTTCCATGTCCTTGGCTCCATATATTAATAAATAACTGTACAACTTCAGCAGCTTGTCTACATATTTCCTCTGATAACATACCATCTTCTTTTACAATAATTAAATATAGACATGATGTTTTTTCACTTTTTATACTATGACTACAGAGACAGATATTACGATTAATAAATACAGAGACAGGCTCTTTGGGTACCCTTGTATAATCATTACCATAATATTTCCCTATATCAGTGAGCTTTACATTACTGATTCTAGGCCAGTTTGCCATATTCATGCTGACAAAATCAAAGTCCGTCAAATAAAGGGAACAAGTCATTCTGTCACTTAACATCCTAAGTACCGTATCCATACTGCGTTGATGAACAGGCAATAAAGATATTCTCTCCAACATCTCACTAACAAGATGAATATCTACTTTTTTCTCTTTTAATATAGCTTCTACCACCTCGTAGATAACTTCACTATACCTTAGATCCATCCTGTTTTTTGGCATGCAGATTATAGCAAATTCCAGTTCATCAGCAAGCTCAATCACTTTTTTGTCAATGCGTGGAAGAAAAATCCCAACATAATAAAGTATTAAACCTACTTCGCCCATTTCGTGAAGACGTCTGATTACTTTACATTGTGCATCAACATCATCTTTGATATAAACAAAACCTGTAATTACTATTTCACTTCCATAGAATTTGCTATTCTTAAACAATTCGTCCTGCAGAGCTATTGGATCGGGATATTCTAGAACGGAAATGGAATCTACATTTTTATATAATCCTTCTTTTCCCGCAACTACTTCAGCATTGCTTAGTGAAGGTAAATTTAATAAATCCGCTATTGATAAACTCATTCTTATGTCTCCTTAATATAGTATCAACATCAATATTTTATTATATATTATTACCTTAAAAATAACAAATTACGTAATAAACTATAGAAAGTTGATATCCGTTATTAACAGAATCAACTTTCTAATTTCAACAATGTATTAATCTATAAGACTGGACTATCATTCCTAGCCTTTAATCTATCCCATCTTCTATCAACTTCCTGCTGAATATCTTTAAGCAAATCTTCATATTTAGGTTTCAATAAGTGTTTAGTTCTTCCCATCATCTTGAAGAAATCTGCCATTGGGATTTTTTTATTCTTAGTCTCTGGATTGTAATTTATTGTAGTAATTCCATTTTCAATTTCATATAGAGGATGATAACAGCTGTTAACTCCTGCTTCGATTACACTTCTTTCATATCTTGGTTCATCACCCCAGTTAAGAGGACAGGCTGATAATGCCTTTATAAAGGCTAAACCATATTCTGAAGCATATTTCTGAGCCTTAGCAGCTTTCCTTATAAAATCTGTTGGCATGAACTCTGCAACTGTGGCAACATAAGGAATGTTAGTGGCTGCAAATATCATAGGAGTATCTTTATTATAGTTAGCCTTACCTGCTTGAGCTGGACCGACATGAGAAGTTGAAGTCTTAGCTCCTCTTGGTGATGAATAGGATAATTGGTATCCTGTATTCATGTAACCACCATTATCATATTCCATAATTATCATTTTATGATTTCTAAGTGCTGCACCTAGAGCCGCTCCCATACCTATATCCAGACCACCGTCTCCACTGACCATGACAAATGTGAAATCTTCACCTTCTGGTATCTCTCCTCTTTTTTGTTTTTGATGGAACATCTCAACAACACCTGATAGAGTAGCTCCACCATTTTGGAATAGATTGTGGATATAACTTACTTTAAAGGCTGTTTGTGGATAAGGAGTTGTTACAACCATACCACATCCTGTCTGGAACAATAATACTACATTACCTTCAATACCTTTTAATAATAGATTAACATTTACAGGAATACCACAGCCTGGACATGCTCCTGAACCTGGTCCCCATCTTTTTGGCATTTTGGTAGCTACCTTAGGCAAACCACCTTTTGCAATAAACCTGCCTGTTTCTTCATCTTTAGTTACAGTAACTACCCCTGGAGATGATTCCTCCTTAGTTATAGGCTTGAATAACTGCTTAGGTTCATAACTTTCATCACCTTTATAATTGCCATAATAATCAAATCTATTTTCTACTTTTTGGCTCTTAGCTATATCGAGTGCTCTATTTAACATCTCTATAGCATCTTCAATATAGAAATCTTTTCCACTAAGTCCATAAACCAGTGTTGCAACTTCAATATTTGATTTGTAATCTTGTAAAGTAGCCTTTAACTCTATTGAGAGATTACCACCATTAGCACCATAACTATCTTGTCTGTCAGCTACAACTATAGCTTTTGTATTCTTGACCATCTCATATATTTCATCTCTATACCAAGGTCTAAGTGCATTGACTGCGAATACACCAACTTTTTTACCTTCTTTTCTTAATTCATCAACTGCTAGAATTGCTGTATCATAACTTGAACCTATTATGAATAGAGCAGCTTCTGCATCTTCCATTTTATAACCTTCAACTACATTATAAGTTCTACCAGATAATTCACCATACTCTTTTAACACATCTTTGATGACACCTCTAGCTTCATTCATGGCTTCATGTAGTTGGAATTTATTGTTAATCAAGTCTGGTTCATTCATGTAAGAACCCATAGTAACTGGTTTATCAGGGTCCAAGAGATGATAATCAGGCTCATACTTCCCAACGAAACCCTGAACATCTTCATCTTTTGCAAAAACCTTTGCTCTTCTCTTTTGATGACTAGTGAAGAATCCGTCGAAAGCAACTATTACAGGTAATTTAACTTTTTCAGCAATCTTAAGAGCACATATATTCATGTCATAAACTCTCTGAGGATCCTTGGCAAAAAGAATTACCCATCCTGCATTTAGAGTATACATAATATCACTGTGGTCACCTTTTATAGAAAGAGGACCAGATACCGTACGACATACTACATTAAGTACCATGGGAAGTCTAGTACCTGACTGTACAGGTAATTGCTCTAAAGCATATAGCAGACCGTTAGCTGATGTAGCATTGAAAACACGTCCTCCACCAGCTGTAGCTCCATAGCAGATACCAGCTGCTCCATGCTCTCCATCACCTGGTATCATCATTACGTCATGTTCCCCTTCTGCTTTTAACAGATCCAAGTGTTCTGCTATTTTGGTTGATGGAGTAATTGGATAATAACCCATTATATGATAATTTATTTGTTTAGCAGCATAAGCCGCCAGCTCATTCCCACTATCAAAAACAATCTTTTGTTCTACCATTATTAATCCTCCTCTACTTTCTAATTTCCGCTCTCAGTATTGACAATTGAATTAGCGCCAGTATCCTGAAATTCCACTTGATCTAAAATCAAGTCTTTATTTCTTACATGTAATTTACTGATATCATAATCTCTCTCTAATTCAGCTGTTAATGCTGCTGTTGGACATACTTCTACGCATCTAAGGCAGCCTTTACAATGATGATAATCCAATCCTTTATTAACCATAGCAACTTTCCCTTTGTATTCGCCTTCAACGAATTGGAATACCATATCTGGACATGTAGTATCGCATAGACCACAATGTATACATTTTTCTACATGGAATATAGGAACATAACCTTGCCTGCTGGCAGATAAATCGTTAGTCACTGTACTACCAGGTATGGTATTTACACCACCTATAGGTGCATTGGCATAGCCCCAATCCCTTTTTACTTCTTTATATTCTTGATATGGATATTTACCATCATCACCATATTTTTTGATTGTAAATTCTTCATAACCTCTTTTAACTCCAGCCAAGTTACCTTCCAATGCAGCTGGATACTTCTTGCCTATAGTTTCCTTTACTACTTGTTCCAAAGAATCTAATGAAATGAAACCAGTAGCTTTTCCTATTGCACCTAACATGACCATATTTATTCTTGTACGTTCTTCCAATGCTATTTTGAGAGCATCTACACATATTAAGGTTCCGGCATGCATTTTTAATCTATCTCTTATAACGTCCGGCTCGTCATTTGTATTCACTACAACCATAGTACTTTCATCCACACCAGCCATCACTGGTATTTTTCCTGCTAGATTCTCATGAAATATCCCTAATACATGAGGTTTCTCTATTGGACTGTTAATTCTTATTTCCATATTTGGATCACAATATCTAATAAATGCTTTAACTGGTGTTCCTTTTTTTTCAGAACCATAACTTGCGAAGTTAGAGCTATTAAGGTCAAGATATAGAGCGCCTAACTCACCTAAAATTTTGCCAATAAGGTTGGCACCTAGACCTCCAATACTCTCAAGCCTAATCTCATAAAAACCATGTTCATTTGTAACAGGTAGATTTACAGTCATCTTCTTTCCTCCTTTTATGTGTTAGTAATTAATAGTAAAATTACTAAATATATCCTTTGACAATCATTATAACATAACAATAATTATTATCAAGTACTTATTATCTAATTTTATATTCTATTTTCATACTCATACCACTTTCAGTATAAGTAAAAATATAATGGAATATACCAATTAATTATTAAAACACCTAAGATTTTAATAACAAACTACACGCCCAAGTAGAATGAAAACAATGAGCTTAACAGGTAATATAAAAAATCACTATATCACTTATTAATTAATTCAGCGTAAATGATATAATGATCCTATTATTGCGAATTTATTATAATTAATTTAATAAACTCAATAATTGATAAATAATTTTTGCAGCCTGCTCTCTATTTAATGACTCATAGGGTCTAAATGTTCCATCTGGCATTCCAGAGATAATTTCTAATTCTACTGCTTTAATAATATAATTCAAATCTTCCTTACTCAAACTGCTAACATCGTTAAAACTTTTTATATCTGTAGGTACAAAACTACTTTTTGTATAATTTTCATATGCTTTTACAGCCATAATAGTCATTTCAAGTCTTGATATTTCAGTATTAGCCTTGAATTCCCTGTTAATTGGTAGATTTACTATGCCTAATTGATATGCTTTTTCAACAAACGGTGTAAACCAATCATTTTCTCTGCAATCTTTATAAATTCCTTTATAATCTTCTGTTTCACTATTTAGTGCTTTAATAAGAAGCGTTATAAACTGGGCTTTTGTTAATTTATCTTTTGATTTATATAACCCATTACCTGTTCCGTTAATAATACCCCTTGATGCCATTACTTCAATATAGTCTTTCGCCCAACTGCTATTTACATCACTAAATGTAATATTTTGTTCGTATAGATTAAAATAGTAATTTGGTATAGGATTAGTAAGCTCTACAGTTATGCAATTATTCCTATTCTTTCCTGATAATAATTCCAGTGTATTATCATTTTGAATGTCCGTAAATACAGAAATCTTTCTAAAATCTTTTCCTTGTAAGTATTCCTTATAAGGTTTGAATGTAATTATTGGTCTTTGTGGAAATTCTCCTGCTATTAAATCATACTCGGTTAAATATATTTTCACTTCATAATCACAAACAAATTTCAGATTATCCATAACTTTATAATTATCATCTAAAAATAGTTCTGCTTCTTCTTTAGAATAATGAGATAAACCATTTTTAATATGCATTGATAAATCCTTATTCGTCTTAACCATTTCATTAATTAATTCTTTATTAAACTCAACCTCAATAAAATCTGTATTTATTGAAAATGTCTTATTATTTTGGTTGAATAACTCTATGTCATTTTGATTTAAAATATTTCCATCCAAAAATTTATTTTCTTGTATAATGAATACTATTTTATCTTCTTCCCTTTTCATTAGCTCATGAATATCTATATCACTACCTGATATAGGAAGGTGTTCTACAATAATTTCCAAAGACTTTTTATTATTTACAATGGAATTGTCAGGCTTTTGATTAACTAACATTATATCTTGTACCATCACAACTAAATCTCCATCATTAAAACTAAATTCCATATCGTATATACCTTCTGAAAGGTTTTCAAAATGTAAACCATTGCTTATATCTCCAAATTTTCCTTCCAAAACTACTTTACCATCTTTGAAATATTTGTAATTACATCCACCACCGTCACCCAGGAAAAATAATTCGTTAATAGGATTATCATTAGCATCACAAATATCAAAAAGTTCTTGAAAAGAAGGTCTATCAAGCATTACTGCATAATCAACTTTTGCTTTAGCATAATAATTACCGACAAAATCAAAATCATCTTTTTGGGAAATATTAATTCCTGTCCTCCCAAGTACATCATTAAAATATACAGTATGTACCTTTAGATTTTTACTCAAATTAATTTTTAGTGTATTTCCACTTTTTATTTTAAGTTCAAGTTCCATTTTAGCTGGTAAATTCTCAAAATCAACAAAAACACTGTTTTCCATTGGATAAACCTGTTCTCCGATATGTATTTCTTTCATATCTAAATCTGTTGATTTAAAATCTATTATATTATCTCCGATCTCTAAGTCCATTTCTTTTGATATTGCCCATACTTCATTATTAACTGTTTTTTTAACAAATACCAGCGCTTTTCCAGGTTTTGTGACAGGTTGAGGGCTGCTGTAAGTTCCATCTTCCTTTTTATATATAGCAGTTATACTATCAACCTCTGTTTCAATACCATCAAGCATTAACTTTACTTCTATTTTTACCATAGCATGAGCTGAAATACCCGTAAACAACATCAATGCCAATGTTAATATTGCTATTTTTTTCACTTATTACTCCTCCTTATAAATTGTTTTGATACATGCCACTTTATGCAAACGTAATCATTATTAGATAACTTTTTATCATATATACCCTATTCAATAACTTTGATAAAAACTGGATAATCCCTTAGTAACAACTTATTAATAACCACCGTGTTATTATGAGCTTCAAAATTAAGTTCCTGATTAATTAAGTTATATGGATCAATGACTTGTATGCGTTTAGCTTCTATATTAGGAATTATAATATCAGATTCTACATAATTATAATTGTCTTTTGCTGCATCATCATTCCATATAGCAATATAACAGTTTTTTTGTGAATCATTAAATGTATAATACCTTATGGTACTCGATTTTGAGGTAATATTTATTTCCTTATCATATGCCTCAAAACCTTCTAATAGATTAGCCATATTTCTAATCATTTTACCTTCTTGCATAGGAATTTGTTCCAGAAGTTCCAACAGATATATCCATACCTCTATTAATTACGATCATTCTTCCTATATATTTAGCTGCTATTTCAGATTCATAAGGGTGATATTCCCCTTCTTCTGGTTGTAATATGCCTAAACTATAAAATGATCTGTAATTTAACTCATCTGCAATATACTCTCCTATAAATCCATTATTGTCAGCAATTTTCTTAACAGTATTCCACATATTTTCATAATTATAGTAATCCTCACTTAAATATTCAGGTGATGCGTCAGTATTTACAGAGTGTAATGATATAGTATCTGCTAATGGAACAATATCAGAGTCTAAAATTTTTTTAGTATAATTTTGAAAATCGTTACTATTAAAACATACTGTACTGCCAATAACAATCTTGACATTTGGATCAATTGACTTAATTATAGGTATAACTTTTTTTGCCATTTTTATATAGTCCTCTGGTTCTATTGTTTGGTAATTTTCATAAAGTGCATTAGGTTCATTCCAAAGTTCATAATAACAGACTAATCCTTTAAGGTTGGTAACAACCATTTTCACATACTCAATATATCTGCTAAGTTCTTCATCACTACTCAATCGATTATGACTTATTTCCCCTCCATTAAGCCTGTATTCCATATCCCAGTAACCCAATGAATATGTGGTTTTGATACCTAATTCCTTCATATACCTATATAATTCTATATATTCATCAGGAATTTTTTGTTCAATAAAGGCATATTCCTGTTGTGGAGTATATCCATCAAAGAAATTTAATGTTATTCTCATTCTTGTAAAACCGTCATTTTTTAATCTTTTCGAAGAATTAATCCATACCTCTGCAGGCTGATTAATAATTCCAGATACTAATGAATTTATCCTCGTATCTTCTAGTTTATTAAAGTCTTTTAATCTTACCGGAGCAAAATATTTATTGTTATCTAATTGAAATGGCGCAACACTATTGGTATGAACACTTATATTTAGTGTATTTTCAAGTTTATCATAATTAATAAATTCGCCTAAAATACTTTCAAACATTTTTTCAGTAACATATATCTCGTTGTTTAATCTATATGGAGTTACTTCTGACTCTAGGTATTTTTCATTATCTGTATCTATATAATACTTATTATTTCCTACACCAAAATTACAGTTTCTATAGTGCATATTTTTATCATAATAATTACCACATATACAATCCTCATCGATTGTAACATCAAAAAAATTATACAGCTTCATAATCTCACTGCCGGGAAGCCATATATTATTACCATCATACATGACTTTACCTTCAAATGTATATAGATATCCATTAATCATAGTAGTAACTGGTAACCCATATTTATCAATATAGTTATCAGCTATCCGTTTGGCTGTAATAACGGCAACTTCTTTACTTACATTATCTTTTGGATGAAAAGCTCCATTATACCCAAGAATAATTTTTTTTGATGTTATAAACATAATTGAATCGTATGCCCAGCTACTAATATTTTCTATATCATTAAACTTATTTAATTCTTCATCTGTATAATCATCTTCAACATAAAGGGATTTTAAAAGGTTGTGTATCATTACTGTCATTTGTTCTCTAGTTATCTTTTCCTCTGGAGTAAATAGGTTATTGCCTACTCCATTTACTATTCCTAGCTTGTAGGCGGTAGAAACATATATATCATCAACATCATTAAATGGTGATTTAGTTTCGTAAATAACGCTTCCTTTTAATTTTTCATATAGAGAAACCATTAAAAAAGCAAATTCTTTGCGTACAATGTTTTCTTTATAATTCCAATTTAAATTTTCTTTAATAAGTCCTATTGATTTTGCTTCTTCTACTTCTTTAACTGCCCAATCTGATATATTAGACTGGGCATAAGCTGTTGAACTACTGATGATTACAATCATAATTATACTAGCAAAAATATTCTTACCTCTCCTAATCATAACTTAGAAACCTCCTAATTATAGTTATTTTTATAATACTATTTCTTTTTTAAAATGTGGTTAGCTGGCTGCTAACTAACATTAATTATTTTATATCTAAGTTAATCCTGCAATATTTCTATGTCTCCTTTTATGACATTTTCATCTATATTGGTATCTCTAACAACTACATATTTCAGGCTTTTTATATCATTTATTATTGAAATTTCTGCAATAGGATTATTAGCTATATTAAGATATTTCAACTTTTTACAATCTTTTAATGAGCTAATATCTGTTATAAGATTATATTCCAAGTTTAACTGTTCAAGTTTGTACATATTATTCAAACAAGAGATATTTTTTATCCCAAGATTTTTTGCAACTAATAAACTTATATTGATCCTATCCTTTAAAAAATCTATATCTGAGCACTGTGTATCAGAAATATCTAATTCTCCAATATTATCTAACTCTGATATCACATCAAAGTTATCAATGGGATTACCACCTACTTCGATAGTATAAAGCGAAACCATATTTTCTAATGGCAGTAATTCATGAATATTATTATCATTTAGGAATAAGTGAGTAAGATTAAGTTCTTTTATTGGAGTTAAATCGTCAATATTTTGCTTTACTAATGTAAGAGTATTAAGATTTTCCATATATTTAAAATCTTCAAGCGTGTTAATTGACCCTCTTTTTGTATAACGTTTTCCATTAATTATAATTGCACTTACATAATTACCTGGAACACTTTCCCAAACAATATTATCATTCGGTGATATGATGATTTCACCCCATATGTTAATTTCTGTTATATCCTTAAGATCATCAACCGTTATTTGTCTTATATCCTTATTTAATTGATAACTTACAGCTTGTGCAACTACCTGTGATTTGAATTTATATATTCTAAATATCCTATTACGATTTGAAAGAAAAATGGTTAATATTATTACAATCAATAAAGATAAAAAAAGTAATGTCGTTTTATTTGATACTAGTTTTTTTGTATTATTCATGGCCTCTATTATCTGTCTAGCATTATCATATCTCTGTTCTGGATCAATGTTCTTACACTTTGCAATAATAGCTTGTAGCTTTGAATTAATTTTAATATCATATTTCATTACAATTTCATGTATCATTACACCTAGAGAATATATATCTGTCCTTTGATCTGTTTGACTAAAACCGTATTGTTCGGGTGATGCATATCCCTGTGTTCCAAGCAATACTGTATCTGCTGATTTATTGTCCTTAACATATCGTGCACAACCAAAATCAATTAATTTGACATCACCTTTATTATTCACCATAATATTTTCTGGCTTTATATCTCTATGTATAATGTTTTGTGAATGTATATAATCAAGGATTTCACATATTTTTATAATTATATCATTTAGTCTGCTTAGAGAAATGCTATTAACTTCGATCAGTATTCTGTCTAATGTCTTTCCATCGAAAAACTCCTCTATTACTATTATATTTTGGTTGTCAAGAACATCAACTATTTGAGGAATACCCTTATGATCAAGTTTCGCTAAGATTTCATATTCATTAGCTTGCCGCATATCGTTATATATTTTCATTATATATTTTTTATGAAGGGTTTTATGCCTTATGACATATAAAGAACTATTAATTGTACTTGCAGTGCATTCTAAAATATCATATTTATTAATTATATCTTTCGGTATATCTATTTTTATATCATTTATTAGTTTTTTATAAAATTCATCGAATTCCTTCATTAGCAACACCTTCCACTTCATACTTTTAAATCATAATTTTCAATAAGACAATATGGAATAATATATACCATGAACCTTAAATAACTTTTATCTTTAAAATCAATTTCTTATAAATCTTCTTATCAACAGTAACAATTAATTACAAATTAGTTCTTCATCCTCTTCTTCTAATAATAGTTCTGTATCAATAATATTCATCTTTTTAGATATAGCAAACATAATTATAGCATCTCGTTTAATTTTACTATACAGCTCTTTCATTCCACATTCCTTTAACAGATTTTGTGTTTCTTCAACATTTAGCTTTAACCCAAATACTAACTGAATTACTTTATTTCTTGAAGGATTTCTTTTTCCACTTAACAATTGATAAAAATATACACGATTTAAGTTACCTCTTTTTATAATATCTTTATAATCGTAATCTTTCTCAACTATAATATCCATTAGTATTAAGTGAAAATCTTTCTGAATAAGATACTTTTGATTTTCATTTATATATTTTTTTATGTCTTTTCCCCTAATTATTTCATTTGCTAATTCGTTTGTATTTTTCAATTTCTATCACCTTTCTTTCTCATCATTCTTACAGGCTCATATTGTATACATAACTAATCTATAAGAAAGAAGCAAAGTTCTCCAAAAGCCTATTTAGGCACTAATGTATTTTTACAATTATACTCTGTTTTTCTATTCTAATTATAACATAATTACCTAATATTGCTAAGATAAACCGAAATATTAAACTCATAGAAAAAGAAAGCCTATAAAATATAAAGAACCATTTTAGTTATAAATCACATAACTAAAATGGTTCTTTATATCATTAAAAAAATATTATTCTCAAGACATTATTTCTTTAATAACGTCTTCCAAAACATTTTCATCTAATAAAGGACTTTTTCTTTTTGGTTTTGTCCCTCTTGGAACTTCTGAACTGTTTGATATACTTTCATCCCTGTTCCTACTAGCCCTAGGATAGTTTGAAATATCGTATATACCTTTTTTGCCCTTTTTATAAATTTTTGTATTTTCTTTACTTTCACCATAACCTTCATTAGCAATCTTAACCCCATTCATAACGATTTCCAACTCATTATCAAGATGGTTGCATAAATAAATTGCAGCAATTTCCTTCTTATCTTCTAACCGGCATATCATTCTGACTCCAAGTAGTACTAATCCAAGTACTAAACCTACTATACCACATATTAAAACATTAGGTAAATTATTTATATTGATTTTATTCAACAATGCTATTTCGAGAAAAGTAAATGTGAGACCAATAAGTATTGTAAAATAAAGTGTATTAATCGCAATATCCTCCAATATACTAATTGGTATCTTATTAATTTTAATATCGTACAGATTCTTTTCAATAAAGATTTTTGTATTTAACGGCTTTGTTCCCGAAACAACCCTGTGTCTATATTTATGTTCAATCCTCATGACATCCTTGTCCACAAATTTACCATCAATAGTCTTTAGAATTCCATTATATTTATTATTAGCCGATAAACAGCTAAATACACCTATAATAAAAATTAAAAATAATATTGAGCATACTATTAAATTAATTGTATCAAACATAACAAACTCCCCTTCCAATTATTTACAATTATTATACATCAATATTATAATTATTGGAAGAGTTATTTGGAAATTATTTACAATTTATAAAATTTCAATCATTCCTTCAATTATTTTCGTTGAATTATCTGCAGCAATCATAGTAAATTCTGCAAAATTAGTTTCCGCTGAGTTATCTGCTTTATCTGATATGGATCTTATAACAACAAATGGCACATTATTAAGATGACAAACATGAGCTATAGATGCACCTTCCATCTCAGTACAGAAACCTTCAAAATTCTCTAATAATCTTTTTTTCACTTCCATATCTGAAATAAATTGGTCTCCGCTGACAATTCTTTCAACAAAAACATTATGATCAGTAATCTTCTTCTTGCTTGCTTTACTTGCAAGCTCAATCAACTTCTCATCTGCTTTGAAACAGCTTACATCCATTCTTGGTATCTCACCAAGTTTATAACCGAATCCTGTAGCATCCATATCATGTTGAAGAGCATCACTTGATATAACTATATCAGCGATATTCAATTCATTGCTAACAGCACCAGCTACTCCTGTATTTATTATCATGTCTACATTGAATTTATCAATCATTATCTGGGTACACACTGCTGCATTGACTTTTCCAATACCACATCTAACAACTACTACCTCTTTGTCAAACATTTTACCTATGTAAAATTCTAGACTTGCACAATGTTTAACTTCATCAATAACCATTTTTTCTTTTAAAGCTGCTACTTCTTCTTCCATAGCACCTATAATTCCTACAACGCTCATTATTTTCCTCCTAGATTATATTTATTGTAAACTATATATTTTATATAAAAGATTTCAAGAAAAAAGAAAGTGTTCACATTTATAATTATCTCATAGTACCAATAATTTGTGAACACTAATTTTTCAAATATTGCTATATTAAAATTTACGATTGAATATTATAAAGCATTTATATTAATTCCTTATCCTTATATTACATATTAACAAATTTTTCATTTAGCTTTCTATGAACCATAATTCCTTGATGGTTCATATTAAGCTCGTAAGCTTCTTGCAAATATTTTAACCCACTGTTGATTTTACCTATTCCTAATTCTCCAAGCCCCATTAAATATAGACAATGGACTCTATTCTTAAGATTCAAATCATCTTCAAAGACTAAGAAATCTGGTAGAGAAACAGCAAAATAATCTATCTTCTTGTTATCATAAATATGATTTTCACCATAATCAAATAACTTGTTGAACATTCCCTTTGCTTCACTAATTCTATTTAACTTAGCTAGAGCTAACCCTTGATAGAACATCATATCAGCAGGCTGGTCATTATAATACATGGCATCAGTAGGCTCATCTATTCCATAAGAAGCTTTTTTATAACATTCTACTCCTTTATTATCTTCATCAATAAGTTCATAAGCCATTCCCATAAAATAGTAGATATCATTTTCAGCAGCTGCTGGAAGTTTACCTTCACCAAGATTATGAGGATATACTGTACACTCTTGTAATAACTTGATAGCCTCCTCAGCTTTATTATCCACTATAGCTTCCTTGGCAAGTTCAATACGGCAACGTTTGTACTGGGTAGTTACTTTTCCTTCGCCGCCCTCCCAAGGATGAAATTTTCTATTAGCTATAAGTTCTAATGCCTTATTATAATCACCAATGTTATTATATAAGGTAATGTATTCAATAAACAAATCATCTCTCTTTTCTACAGTTTCCATATGTTCTTCAAGAAAAGTTAATCTTTCATTATATGGTCTTTGTAGTTTTTTATACAGTTGGTCAAGCTCAAAGAGCACTCTTGCATCAGTCTGATCCAAGTCAAATGCTTTTTCCAAATAGAATAGACCCTTTTTGGTATCATCATTTTTATTAACATAAGCTAATGCTAGATTCCTGCTGGCTATTGCAAAGGTATCGTCTTTATCAATACTTGCTTCCCATAACTTTATTGCATTTTGATACTGTTTTTTATCATATAACAGGTTAGCCAGATAATAAGGTGCCTTGGAATCTCTATCATTAATGTTTATAGCTTCAGTTAACACTAAAATAGATTCTAACCTATTAGGGAAACAATAATCTGGTTTAATAGTTGCAGCCTTGTCATAAGCTTCTACTGCCTTATTCTTATTATTAGCTCTCATATAATAATATCCCATATAATAATTAATCAATGGATAACTATCTTTCCCTTCATCATAGAAGGATAAAATATCTATGGCATCTTCATAAAGACCTCCATTACCATAATCAATAGCAAGTTCAAGATAATTATGATGATATCCCCTTAATAAATCATTTAATCTTTTGAAATACTTGTCTGCCATCTCTTTATCATTAAGTATAGTATAATTTTTATATAATTCATATACAGCTCCAAAATCTATAGGGTCAATATCTATAGTTTCTAATGCCAATCTTATACTAGATTCATTACGTCCCATAATTCTTAGGATAGAAGATTTTAGATTACGTGCTTTAGTGTTATGATAATTTCTTACAATAGATTTATCTATATGTTCTAATCCTGTCTCCCATTCTTGATTAATACAATTGATACAAGCAATTTCATAGTATCCGCTGTCTTGCCAAGCACTACTCCATACACTCTTATAGAATGCATCATAAGCTTCTCTATATCTGCCTTGTTTTTTTAATGTTAAACCTAGATTATAATATGGTTCACTATCATAAGGGTTTGGATTCTTGGCTGTTACAGTTTCTATTGCTCTTCTAAAATATTTCTCACTCTCTTGAAAATTACCTCGTCTGTACATAAGTAGCCCATAAGCATTATTGTTCCTTATATCTCCTTCATCTCTCTTAAGAGCTTCAAGATAATAATCTTCTGGTTGATATGTAGCGTGGCGGTATTGCTCTATATGCAGACCAGTTAAGAAAAGCTCCTCACAAGTCTTGATATCCTTTGGTTCCAATGCAGGTTTTGCAGGGTCTGGAGTCTGAAGTATTTCAGGTTTTGATGGTCTATAACTAATTAATTCCTGTTCGTTACTCTTTCTTACAACCACTTCTAATCTATATTCTTCAACTTTATTCTTTAATTCAACACTTTCTTCTATGGCAGCAACAGGAGATATTTCTTCAATTGGTTGTTCATGTATCAACTTATCGTCTAAATACAAACTCATAGTCAGCCCTTCAAAAATACTTGTTGTATATAACATAACTTTTGCTCTATAATCTTCTACCTCTAGATTCAAAACAGCATCAATGGTAGCATTCTTCACTTCTCCTACTTTTTTATAAGGCATAAAATATTGTTTGAAAGTCTTTTCTTCCTTTGGTGCTAACCATGTAAAGTCTGGTTGATTATCAGTATAGACCCCTGTCATAAGTTCAATATATGGTCCATCTTCATCAGTTAAATTTCTATCCCATGCCTGTCCAAAATCACCATTACCCCATGTCCATTGTTTTTTACCTGGTGAAATATGATGGTCAGCTATATGAAGTATTCCTGCTTCAACTGAGAAATCATAACCTCCCACAAAATTATAATCTGAATGATACGCCATATAGGAGGTTGGTACTTGAAGATTTTTATATCTGGATATGTCCACACCTTTTGAATAATCCATCTTATAATAGACACCTGTTGCTATAGGAAATCTGGAAACATCTCTTTTACCGTGGTCAAAAACTGCATGAACATCTGGAGGGAAAATTGATTTTGTATAATCATTGACTTCTACAGCTGGATTAGCCCACCATAAAAAAGTCTGAGGTACTTCGGTTCTATTATACAATTGTCCTTTTACTTCAATATAAGCTTTATCTTTATATACTGTAAAACCAGCCATTCCCTTAGTTCCATACATACGGTCAATTTCACTTACCCAACAAGTTTTGCTTCCATCCTCATTTTCTTCAATAGTATACTCTATAGGAGAGAAAGTACTAGGTCTATGGTGTTGAGGCCAGTTAAACTCAATACCTCCAGAAACCCAAGGTCCAGCTAATCCTACCAAAGCAGGTTTTACTACATGATTATAATAAACAAAATCATAGTTATTAGTCTTATCATATGCTCTATAAATCTTACCACCCATTTCAGGCATAATCATAACCTTGATATACTCATTTTCCAAATATACTACTTCATAAGTTTTCATTACTTTTTCATCAATCAGTTCATCTGTAAAAGCAAGAGGATATATCTTACCCGAGCTGCCTTGATAAACTCTTTTCTCTAGAAACAGTGGATTCTTATTAGGTTCACCCACTGGATATGTAGGTAAATCAATAGTGTCTACCCAAATCTTAGCATCCATTATATTACTCATAAAAACACCTTCCTTATTATAATTTTTATTTTACATTTATCATTATCTTTCTAACTAATCAGTAACACTTGTTAAACTAAGCTCTATACTGAATTCAAAATCAGTATTTGGTTCTAACTTCATGAATTTATTATTCTCGTAAACACTTTTCATACTGTCATAAAAACCATTAGAAGGTTCTAAAGCACAATTATAGTCACCTCGAAAGCCACCTTCTGTAACCCAAAATCCTAGATAAGGTAATTTTGTTGCATCATATTTTGTAACGAATTCAATTCCTTTACTGGGATAGTAAGCACCACAGATTCCATCTTCTATCTTATCCATTACATAATACTTTTCGTATCCATTACTATCTGGTGATTTAACGTGGTCTAGAAAAAAGCTTTTTCCTTCATATGTATGTGTTACAGGAAAAAGATGTATACTGCCTTTTTCACCTAAAAAGCTGCTATCCAATACATTTATAACTTCCTTTGTCTCTCTAGGGAATTTCAAAATCATATTTTTCTCACAGTTTATTAGACAATGCATGGTATAAAAACAATCAATTACTTCTGAGCCAGTATTTTTGATCTTGTAATCAATCAATATAGTATTCTCATTAATCCTAATACATTTCTCATAGGTATAAGGCAATAACCTGCCAACATATTTTAACTTAACATTATCATCCATAATCTCATAGTCAAAACAACTGCTCCATATCTCACCATGATCTGGATACTTAATCTTCTCAGAACCAAAATGTGCAAAACCCTCATCAACACTAGGAAAACAATCATCAAAACCAGAAGCATCATATAATGAGAAATCATCATACATATCTGGCTTCATATATTTGTCCTTCTTATTCTGGAATAATAATTCAAACTTCTTATCTTTATGATAAAATGAAGCAATCTTACCTCCCAGCTCAGGTAATATAGTACAGCTAATCAAGTTATTACTCATATGTATACTTTTTGCATTCTTATAATTACTCTCATATATCTCTGGCTTTTCGTTCATGTAATCACCTGCCTTCTCTTTATACTATTATTTTAATAAGTTCAGAGGATATTAGAAATATCATATATCAATCAAAAGATGGATTATATTACTTTTTTCATTGCCAAAATAATTTTATTAATGTATACTATCTACATGAATAGAATCAAGATAGAACAAGGATTTAAGAGTGAAAAACTCATTGTGATTCCCAAGCCCATTCTGGAAAAAGTAACTATTCATCCATTAATAAAACCTTTGTTTATAACAGATATAGGTTATTTTCCAGAAGCTAGACATCATTATAGAGAAAGAAAGGAAGGTTCTAATCAATACATCTTACTTTTTTGTGTTTATGGAAAGGGAAAAATAGTATATGATACAATGGACTTTACTCTAGAAAAAAATCAGTTAACCATAATAAAAGCTAATAGAAACCATGTATATTATGCCGATGAATGTGACCCATGGAGTATATACTGGATACATTTTAACGGTAATCTAAGCATTGAATATTATAACTATATCATGAAAGAAAATGAACCTGTAATAACGGTATCACCATTAAAACACAGCAATCTAGTAAAACAATTTGAACAGATATATCATCTCCATGAAAAAGGATATTCAATCAATAACATGATCTATATCAATAAATTACTTGGTGTGTTTTTAACAAGTATTATTCATGATGTAAAAAATAACTACGGAAACAATTGTGATGATTGTGGTTTCATCAATCAGTGTATTGAATATATGAATAAAAATATTGACAAGAAAATAACCCTGGAAGGTCTAAGTAATCACCTATTTCTTAGCAAAAATTATCTTATACATGTTTTCAAAGAAAGTACAGGTTATTCTCCTATTGATTATTTTATACATTTGAAGATGCAGAAGGCTTGTCAATTATTAGATACCACCAACAAAAGTATAAAAGAAATATCCAAAATACTAGGTTACAAAGATCCTTATTATTTTTCTAGAGTTTTCAAGAATAATATTTCTCTATCTCCTAATAACTATCGAAATATTAAAAAAGGCTGATTAATCAATAACATCTTAGAAAGGATAGATACATATGTACGAATATCATACATCAGGAACATGCTCTACAAAAATAACCTTTGACATCAAGGACAACAAAGTAACTAATGTAAAATTTACTAGAGGCTGTGCTGGTAACTTATTAGGTATCAGTACTTTGATTGAAGGTATGGAAGTAGATGAAGTTATAGAGCGTTTGGATGGACTTCCTTGTGGCTCCAAATCCACATCATGTCCAGACCAGTTAGCACAGGCATTAAAAGAGTACAAGCAAAATAACGCTTAATATTATTATGGGGCTATCTTATAATACATTTAGAATCATCCTACAGGGGTAAAATGTATCTTGGGCCAGCCTCTTTTTAAGCACCAACACGTTACTTTTATCTATTTTCATCTAAATATATTACAATATTATACATATTTTCATCTTATTGCCCAAATAAACCATCATACAATTATTTCCTTTCAACTAAATCCCTTTATATTTCACAGTTTTCCACAGTAAAAATAAAAATATTAGACTTTATGCACAAAATACCTTGAATTATGTAAAAAAATATGCTACACTCTACCTAACTGGTAGTGACGAGATGACATCACGTTAACACCACCTTAAGGAGGAATAATATGAAAAGTATCGATACGCCAATACCTTTGTATTATAAGTTAAAACAAGAAATCATAAGAATGATCGAAGATGAAGAAGTGAATGCTGATGAACTAATACCCTCAGAACGTGACATGATGGAGAAATACGATATCAGTCGTACTACAGTTAGAAAAGCAATAGACGTATTAGTTAACGAAGGTTATTTGTACAAAATTCATGGTAAAGGCACATATGTAAAAGGTAAAAAATTCGCACAAGGATTACTAAAATTGACTAGTTGTACCGAAATGTTAAGAAGCAAAGGCTTCGATCCTATATCAAAAGTTTTAAAATATGATGTATTTACACCAAGTAAAAGAATAATTCATCATATGAATCTAGATAATAAGGATAAAGTGTTCTATACAGAAAGAGTTAATCTAATCGAAGGTACTCCTATCAACTACACAAAATCCTATATACCATATAAATATGTACCTTCCATTGAAAATTTTAATTTTAATAATAACTCAATTTATAAAACCCTTTCAAAGGTTTATAAAATAGACATTATAGGAACTAATAGAACAGTAGAAGCAGTATTACCTTCCGAAGAACTTGCAAAAGCATTGGACGTTAGTCTTAACCTTCCTTTACTGAAGTTCAACGGCTGGGTATATGGAAAGCATGATAATGACAAAATATTAGTAGAATATTTCAAAACTTATTACCGCTCTGATAGATCAAAATTCTATATGGATTTTGTTGAATAAGCAGATACTTTCCAATTTTACTTATAACTTTCGTACTAAAACTTAATTATTATTTACCCATCCCTTTGGTACGAAAGTTTTTTTAAAAAGTAGAATGGAAGTTATCATATATGTCAAAACTAATTAAAACTTATTTAATTACAAAAAAGGAGGAAAAAAATGAACTTAAAAAAGGTATTTGCAATTATGTTATGCTTAACTTTATTATTAGTGGGATGTACAAAAACTGGTGACAATAAGAATACAACCGACACTGATGACAAAGATACAGCAAAAAACAAAACATTTAAGGTTGCCATGGTAACAAGTGCTGGAGGGCTTGGAGATCGTTCCTATAATGATTCAGCATATGAAGGACTCAAAAAGATTGAAAAAGACATGAACATGGAAATTAAAGTTGTTGAACCTGCTGATGTTTCAGAAGGTGAAAAATACTTAACTGAACTTGCAAAAGCAGGTTATGACTTAGTTTGTACACTTGAATATGGACACGCTGATATTCTTAACACAGTAGCTCCTCAATTTCCAGATACAAGATTTGCAATATTCAACATAGTAGTAGACCAACCTAATGTTACTTCTGTTATTTTCAAAGAACATGAAGGCTCCTTCTTAGCTGGTGCTTTAGCAGCTATGGTAACAACTGATGATTCCATTGATAAAACAAATGATCAAAAGATAATCAGTGCTATAGGTGGTGTTCAATCTCCTGGTATTGATAAATTTATCGTTGGATATGAAGAAGGTGCCAAATATATCGACCCAGATATTAAAGTATTAAAAGGTTATTCTAACTCATTTGGAGACCCAGCAAAAGGAAAAGAACTTGCATTAGTACAAATTGACCAAGGTTCAGATGTAGTATATCAGATAGCTGGTGGAACTGGTGAAGGCGTATTCGAAGCAGTTAAAGAGAAAAATGTTTTTGCTGTAGGTGTTGACTCTGATCAAGATTATATTGTTCCTGGTAACATTCTTACAAGTATGATGAAAAGACTGGATATGGCGATGGTCATGCTTGCTGAGAAATTACAAGATGGTACTATTAGCGATGAAAATGTAGTAGAGCTTGGATTAAAAGAGGGAACAGAACTTAGTCCAATGGAACACACAAAAGATATGTTAAAACCAGAATATCTCGACCAACTTGAAGAAATAAGAGAAAAAATAGTTAGTGGAGAAATCAAAGTCACTGATGTGACAAAAGAATAAAAAAAGATATCAACTAATCCTTGAGGCAATACATTTCAAGGTTTGGAATAAGGGAAAAGGCCTTGAAATGTATTGTAGATTAGTTAATACCTGATAAACATATAAAATCATCCAAGTTTACATCATAAATAAACGAACTCGTTATGTAAAGGAGTGAATTTCCTTGTATATCATAGAAACTAAAAATCTCACAAAAAAATTTGGAGATTTTACAGCTAATAATAAAATTAACCTCCAAGTTAAAGAGGGTGAAATCCATGCGATTGTTGGGGAAAACGGTGCTGGAAAATCAACTCTCATGAATATGTTATATGGTTTATTACAACCAACAGAAGGTGAAATATACATTAAAGGAAAACACGTATCTATAAATAATCCTCGTGATGCAATTAACCTTGGAATAGGTATGGTTCACCAACATTTCAAATTAGTACCTACATTTACAATCTTCGAAAACATCTTATTGGGTGATGAACTCACAAAAGGCATCAGAATCAATAAGAAGAAAGAAATCAAAGTTGTAAAAGAGCTTATTGAAAAATATGGTTTTAATATTAATCCCAAAGATAAAATTCAAAACGTACCCATAGGAACTGAACAAAGGGTAGAAATATTAAAAATGCTTTATCGTAATGTGGATATTCTAATACTTGATGAACCAACTGCTGTACTTACTCCTCAAGAAGTTGATGAATTACTAATTAGCCTTAATGAACTTCGTGAGGCCGGCAAGACAATCATCATTATTACACATAAGCTAGGAGAAGTCAAGAGATGCTCAGACAGCGTAACCGTTATAAGAAAAGGTGAAATTGTTGACAGGGTTGAAACAAAAGATGTAACAGAAAAAGACCTAGCCAAATTAATGGTGGGAAGGGATGTTCTACTTCAAGTAGAAAAACCAGAAGCCAAAATTGGTGATGAACTCTTTGCTGTCAATAACCTTAGTGTAACCAATAAGCAAAAGGTTAAATTACTTGATAATGTAAATTTCGCTGTTAAAAGAGGAGAGATTCTTGGTGTTGCAGGAGTTGAAGGTAATGGTCAATCTCAATTAATCAAAGTACTTACAGGGCTTATGAAATGTACTAATGGAAAAGTAACATACAAAGACAAAAACATAACTAATTATCCATCTGAAAAAATTAGAAAACTAGGAATTGGTATTATTCCAGAAGATAGATATAAACATGGTTTATGTAGAAATATGAAGATATCAGAAAACCTTATGGCAGGTTATCATGATACTGATAAATTTGGTTCTACCTATCATTATAACTATAAGAAAATAAGAGATAACCGTGATGAATTAATAAATGATTTTGATATTCGTGTAGGTTCAGCAGATGGTAATGTGGGGCAACTATCTGGCGGGAATGCACAAAAAGTAATTATTGCAAGAGAATTATCTATGAATCCTGATCTAGTTATCGCCAGTCAACCTACTCGTGGAGTTGATATTGGTTCCATAGAGTTCATCCACAAACAACTCATCAGTCTTAGAAATGATAATAAAGCCGTACTAGTTGTATCATCTGAACTATCAGAGATTATGAATCTTAGCGATAGAATAATTGTCATGTACAAAGGTAGTATAATCGGCGAAGTCAATGCTAAAGAGACTACAAAAGAGGAACTTGGATACCTTATGGCTGGAATAACAGATAAAAGAGAGGTAGAGAATGATGACTAAAATAAATTACAAGCAAATTTCAAAAAAAGTATTTTATCTCATATTACCTGTTATCTTTGCCTTTTTAGTAGGAGCTGTCTTAATTGTTGTATCTGGTCATAATCCAATAGAAGCTTATGGAGCTATGTTTAGAGGTGCACTAGTTGGAAAAAGCGCTCTTTATAATACACTATTTAGCTCTACTCCTATTATTGTAACAGGGCTTGCAATAGCAGTTGCTTTCAAAGCCAATCTCTTCAATATGGGTGTCGAAGGTCAGATGTATCTTGGTGCATTTGCTGCTGCTTATGTAGGATTTACTTTAAAAGGACTACCACCTGTACTTCATGTAATTCTATGTATACTAGCTGCTGTTGTCGTAGGTGGACTATTTGCCCTTATCCCTGGAGTATTAAAAGGCAGATTTAACGTAAATGAAATGGTTGTTACCATTATGTTGAACTATGTAGCAATATTATTGACTGATTACTTAACTAACTTCGTATTCTATTCTGGAGAAGGTTATGCTGCTACATACCCTATAGAACAAAGTGCTTACCTTCCTCGTTTTATGAAAACATCTCAATTAAACTGGGCATTCATTATTGCTCTTATTATGGTATGTATAGTCTATTATATATTTAAATATACTAGGCTGGGATTTGAGATAAAAGCTATCGGGCACAATGTAAGTTTTGCAGAAGCTACTGGTATGAATACTAGAAATAAAGCAATCATCATTATGGTAGTTAGTGGAATGCTTGCAGGTATTGCTGGTGCAGGGGAAGTTCTAGGTGTTCATCATAGATTTATAGCTGGATTTTCACCTGGGTATGGATGGGACGGTATGACAATCGCCCTACTTGGTAAAAATAACCCCCTTGGTATACTAATAGCCGCACTTTTTTTTGGAATATTAAAAAATGGTGGCAGTACTATGGAACTAATGGTTGGAGTACCAAGATCACTTATCAGTATAATTCAAGGTCTAATAATATTCTTCTTAGCTGTAGATTACTTGAATACAGAATTTGGTTTCATGTCAAGACTTAAACTTATTTTTAGAAGGAAAGTGAGGGGTTAGTATGTTAGAAGCTATATTACACACATCATTAAGAATGGCCACACCTATAGTATTAGCTGCACTTGGAGGACTATTTACTCATAAAGCCAATGTTCTTAATATTGCATTAGAAGGTATGATGCTTATTGGTGCTTTTGCAGGCGTACTAGCCAGCTTTGCTACTGGAAATATTTTTATTGCAATAATTGCAGCTATATTTGCATCAATGCTATTTGCTTTATTATTTAATGTATTTGGTATAACTTTAAAAGGTAACTTCATAATTACAGGTCTTGCTGTTAATATATTTGCAGCTGGTCTCACATCCTTTGTTTTGCAGGTTGCCTTTGGCAGAAGAGGTGTGTTCTCAGATCCAAAAATAGTGGGCACAACTCCTGTTCATATTGATTTTTTAGATAAAATCCCTTTTATAGGGCCTATAATAAATGATCATTCACCTATGGTCTATGTAAGTATTCTTATTGCGATAGGTGTGTATTTTGTACTCAATCACACAAAATATGGAATATATGTTAGAGCCGTTGGAGAGAATGAAGAAGCTGCCAAAGCCATTGGAATTAAAGTTAATCGTATAAAATATTCTACGGTTTATATAAGTGCAGTTCTATGTGCCCTAGCTGGTGTTAATCTATCTCTTGGTAATCTTACCATGTTTGTTGAGAACATGACTAATGGACGTGGATTTATTGCACTTGCAGCTATATTCTGTGGAAGAGGTACCACTCTTGGTACTTATGTATTCAGCTTCCTATTTGGTTTTGCTGATTCCATTCAACTTAGATTACAGAATCTAAACATACCAGGAACTTTTGTACAGATGATACCTTTTATATTCATTGTAGTGGTATTATCTATTGTTGGTGCTATAAGAATGATTGGAAACTTAGATAGGGGGATAAAAGATGAATAAAAAAACGGCTCTACTTATTGTGGATATGCTTTATGACTTTGCCCACCCAGATGGAAAAGTATTTTATCCTCAAAACCAAGAGATTCTACCTAGAATTAGAGATGTTATAGATCATTGCAGAGAAAAAAATATATTAATTATTTTCGCTCAACATTATCATAGAAAATATTTATTTGATAAAGAATTAGGTTCAGGAAGAAGAATCAATTGTCTTGAAGGTTCTGGCGGGGAAGATATCATGCCAGAACTTGGATATCAAGAAGAAACTGATTATATTGTTAAAAAGAGAAGATATAACTCCTTTTTAGGTACTGACCTGGACCTTATTCTTAGAGAACATGATATAAGAAACCTTCTTATATGCGGTACAAAGACCAATTGTTGTATTCGAGCAACTGTAGAAGGTGCATATCATTTGGACTATAACCCAATTGTTATAAAAGAATGTGTAGCGACTAACGATGAAGTTGTTAATAACGTTCACTTGATGGATATAAAAAAATACTTAGGTAGCGTTATTACAATAAAGGAACTATACGACAAGCTAGATGGTGGTGAATTAAATGACTAAAGATATAGATTTTATAGCAGTTGGCTATCCCAGCCTAGATAGGATAATTAAAACAGGAGACTCCATCTCTATTGGAAACACCTCTATAATCCAAAATGCTGACAACAGCAAAATATATTATGGCGGCTGTAATGTTAATATAGCCTACACATGTGCAAAATTATCATTGAAATCAATGTTGATGATGCGTGTTGGAAATGATTTTGAATCCACAGGATATAGAGATTTCCTCCACAATGTTCACATTTGTTTAGATGGTGTAGAAATTATAGAAGAAGATGTAACCTCTAATTCTTATCTTATAGAAAATAATATGGGTAATCATATAACCTTGTTTTATCCAGGTGCAATGTCTGATAAATACCCTATTCATATTGATAAAGAGATTATTAAAAGGGCAAAATACGGAGTCATAACAGTTGGAAACCTTAAATACAATATGGCATTTGCTGAAGCTTGTGTAAAAGAAGATGTGCCAATCATATTTGGTATGAAATGCGATTTTGACGCTTTTCCAAAAGACAGTCTAAAATATTTACTCAATTCTTCTACTATCATCTTTATGAATGAAGGAGAAAAAGAAGAAATCAAGAAGTTATTTGGGCTTCATGACATTTGTGAACTGTTTGATAATGGTCGTTGTAAATGTTTAGTTATCACACAAGGAAAGAACGGCAGCCTTATCATATGCAACCATAATGATACTATTCTCAAAGAAACAGTACCAATCGCCAAACCTGACAAAGTTGTAGATACATCAGGTGTGGGAGACTCATATATTGCAGGTTTCATATATGGATTAGTTAATGGTATGTCTTATATTGATTGTGGGAAAACGGGAGCTACTGTTGCTTCATTCATAATTGAAGAAATGGGATGTCTAGGTAATGTTCCTACAGAAGAACAATTAAAAAAACGTTTTGATACTAATTTTATAAATAATAAATAGATAATGGACAATAGAAAGGAATTGGCATAAATGGAAAAAACTTTATATCTGAAATCAACGGATAAAGACATTAGCAAATACGTTGTTTTTTCTGGCGACCCAAGAAGAGTCGAAAAAATAATTAGTTTCATGGATGATGTTAAAGAGATTGCAGTCAGCAGAGAGTTTCACTCTTATACTGGATTTTATAAAGGTGTGAAAATAACAATAAGTTCAACAGGTATTGGAGGTCCTTCAGCCGCTATAGCTATGGAAGAAATGTACGAATGCGGTATGGAAGTTGCTGTTCGTCTAGGTACAGTAATGGGACTTAGAGATGATTTGTTAGGAAAATTCATTATACCTGTAGGTGCTATGCGTGAAGATGGAACAACTTCAACATATGTTGATAAATCATATCCCGCAGTAGCTGATTTTGAACTAATTGAGTACATGAATAAAAGTGCTGAGAATAATGGATTTGGTTATGATAATTCTATTATCTGCAGTTATGATGGTTTCTATAGTCAAATGAGAGAATCAAGATTATCCAAGAAGCTTGAAATGTCTATAGTAGAAGATATCCAAGAACTTAAAAAATTCAACATTGGTGGAATTGATATGGAAAGTAGTACAATCCTTACACTCTCACGTCTAATGGGGATAAAAGGATGTGTTGTGACTATGACAACAGTTCTTGAAAATCTTAAGAACTACTTAAAAGGAGGTAATAGACAAAAAGCTGAAGAAGAAGATCTTGTACGTGTAGTACTTGATGGCATTGTTTTATATGATACAGCAAAAAAATAGATAACTATATTATAACGTGGACATTCAATGCAATAGATTCAAGGAAATATAAAATAGATATTCCTAGATAAGAAAGGAAGATGAAACATGAGTTGGTGTGAAGAACTATTTGGAACAAATAAACCTATTATTGGTATGGTACATCTAAAAGCATTACCAGGTACAGCTAATTTTGATGGTGATATGGAGAAAGTTTATACAGCTGCAATAAAAGATGCAAAAGCTTTGGAAGAAGGCGGAGTCAATGGAATAATGGTAGAGAATGATGGAGATATGCCTTTTAGCCATTTGCTTTCTATTGAACAGACTGCTGCGCTTGCTGCTTTAACAGCTGTTATTAAGGAACATACTAATATACCTATTGGTGTAGATGCTGCTTTTAGTGATTATAAAAGTGCTCTTGCTTGTGCTAAAGGGGCTAGAGCTGATTTTATACGTTTAGCTGTTTTTGTTGATACTGTTGTCAGTTTCAATGGAGTTATGGAAGCTTGTAGTGGAGAAGCTCTAAAATATAGAAAAGCTATCGATGCTACTGAAGTTAAAATATTAGCTGATGTACAGGTAAAATATACTCATATGTTAAACTCAAATATCAGCCTTGAAGAATCTGCTGTATGGGCAGGGGCTTGTGGCGCTGATGGAGTTATTGTAACTGGTTCACATACTGGTGGAGAAACTCCTCTTGACGCAGTTAAAAGAGTTAAAAGCAAGGTAAAAATACCAGTATTCATCGGTAGTGGTGTTACAACTGATAATGCTGATGAACAACTTGATATTGCTGATGGAGCTATTGTTGGATCAAGCCTTAAGACTGATGGTGTTATTGATAGTGGTAAGGTTAGGGAGTTAATGGATAAGATAGAGAAATAATATATATGTGTGCTTCCGTAGGTTAATATATATACAAAACAGCTCCTGTTAAATACTCAGAAGAAAAACTAAGTTCGCTACAATTAATATTACTAAACCTTAACAACTCCTTCGTCAAACGAGAAATGGCTTAAAGGTTACTTCATCTTTTGTTAGTAAATATCTGTGGTCTTTAGATCTTTACTAACAATTAGTTGAAGTTAGCTTTCAACATTTCTAACCTATAATATGTAATATTAATTTCCGCTCACTAAGATTTTCTAACTTATATTTAAAAATCGCTTTATTTGTATATATATTACCTACTGGGCTACGTTAAATTATAAATATCAATATAATACTGAAACTTTATTTTAGAGAAATTATAAAAATAGTGATTAAAAAGGAGTGACTGAAGATGATGAGACCTATGAAGTTAGGTGGAGAGCAATTGATGTTCGGGCAAGGTGTTCTTGAACATTTGAAGACTATAGATGGTAAGAAGGCTGTGATTGTTACAAGTGGTGATTATCTGATTGTAAGTGGTCATATGGCTAAGATTCAAGGTTACTTGAAAGATGCTGGTATTGAGTCAATGGTTATTGATGATGTTGAGCCAGACCCATCTTTTGAGACAGTTTATAGAGGTGCTAAGGTAATGATGGATTATGGTCCTGATTGGATTGTAGGTGTTGGTGGTGGTTCTGCTATGGATGCTGCCAAGGCTATGTGGGTTATCTATGAGCATCCAGAGATCGATAACATTGATAAATTTGCAGCGAAACATAATAATATGCCTCCACTTAGAAATAAAGCTAGAATGATCGCTATTCCAACTACTAGTGGTACTGCAAGTGAGGTTAGTCGTTCTGTAGTTATAACCAATACAGTGACTCATAAAAAATCTGGTGCAAGTGATATGAAAATGATACCTGATGTGGTAATACTTGAACCTGATATTACTGCTTCCATGCCTCCAAAACTTACTGCGGCAACTGGTATGGATGCTCTTACACATGCAATAGAAGCTTATACTTCAACAAGAGCTAACATGATTTCTGATGTCCTAGCTGAGAAATCAGTATCTATGATAATGGATAATCTTGTAACCGCTTATACTGCTGGTGATGATTTAACTGCAAGAGAAAATATGCTGGTAGCATCATGCCTTGCTGGTATGGCATTTACCAATGTATCTCTTGGGATAGTCCATAGTATTGCACATACCGTTGGTGGATTATTTGGTATTCCTCACGGTTTAGCTGATGCTATTGTACTTCCTTATGTAATTGAATTCAACATGTCTGATGCGAATGCTGAAGAACGTTACAAAGAACTAGCTGAAAAGATTAATAAAGACTCTTTATTAGAAGCTGTAAAAGAAATTAATGAAAAATTAGATATACCTACATCATTAAAGGAAGTAATTAATGATGACAAATCATTCAATAAACAATTAGAAGAAATAGCAAAATTATCAATTGCTGATGGATGTACTAAAACTAATCCAATCGTTCCAAATGTAGATGAAATGAAAGCATTAATTCTAAAAATATATAATGGAGGTACAGCTAATGAGTGTTAAAATAATTGGTTATTTATCTTTTGGTTATCCAACAATAGAAAAAAGTATAGAAAGAGCAGATATCTATATCAAGGCTGGCTGTGATTTTCTAGAAGTTGATTTTCCTACTGACAACGCATATCTAGATAGTGACTTCATCGGCGGTAGGATGAAATCAGCTATGGAAGCTTGTGATGATTTCGATAAATATTTTAATGGTATCAAAACTCTAAAAGAAAAACATCCAGATACTCCAATAATCCTATTAGCTTATGAACACACCATAAAAGCTATTGGTGTAGAAAAATTCATTAACCGCTGCAAAGAATTAGAAACATATGATCTAATAATGGTTGGACTTGAAAACGAAGATATCAAGAATCAATTAATCAACGAAGGTATAAAAATATCCTGTTGGGTACCTTTTGACTTACCAGAAGAAAACGTTGCTAGCGCAGTAGCTTCCAATGGTTTCGTATACCTACAATCCAAATCAGGCGGCGAAGTAAAAGAAGGCTACGAAACACTAGACAAATGCGTAGAATATCTTAGACAAAAAGGCATCAAAAACCCTATCTACTGCGGAGTCGGTGTCTCAACTCGTGAAGATATACTACGAATACAAAAAGCCGGAGCTGATGCAGCCTTCATAGGAAGCGCTCTATTAAAACAAGAAACTGACGAAGATATTATGACTTACATTCAATCTTTAAAAGGCTAAAACCTACTAAGTATCTAATTTGATTTCACCCTAATAAAACCTAAAATAGCCTTGAGTATTCTAAGTAAGAAGAAAAAGTGTTTTGTGATACTATTAACGGTTACTTAAAGCAAAAGAGTATATGTATATGTGGAGTAGTGAGGCAGGACGCCGAACCCAGCATTTAATCTGACAGCCCTACTGGACTGTCAGAAATAATGATGGACTCGATGTCCATTATTATTTGTTGAGCTCAGGACGAGCAAGTAGCTGGCGTAACATATACATATACTCTTTTGCAAAAACCAAATCCGAACAAAACACCTTTTCTGACCTACATGCAATAATCTTTTTAAAAATACCTTAATGATATCCCTAATCTATTTTCAACCTCAAAAATATCTGATATAATATATGTCATCAAGAACATTGTGAGGCGAAAATAGAATGTTAGATTGGAATGAACTTGAAAAAATATGTAATAATTGCACAAGATGCGATCTATATAAAACCAGACATCACATGGTATTTGGCAAAGGAGATATAAATACAAATTTAATGTTTATTGGTGAAGGTCCCGGTGAACAAGAGGATTTAACCGGAACCCCCTTTGTTGGAAAATCAGGTCAGTTATTTGATAAAATCCTAAAAGCGGTAGATATAACTAGAGAAGAAATATACATAGCTAATATTGTAAAATGCAGACCACCTAGAAATAGAAATCCCCTTGAAAATGAGAAAAACGCCTGCTTACCATATTTAAGATATCAAGTTAAACTGATTCAGCCCAAAATAATTGTATGCCTTGGACGAGTATCCGCTCAATGTATTATAGATAAAAACTTTAGGATTACAAGAGAACACGGAAAATGGGTTAACAGAAAAGGATATAATTTAATAGCAACCTATCATCCTTCTGCTCTATTACGTGACCCTTCCAAAAAAAGAGATGCCTGGGAAGATTTCAAAAAAATCAAAGAAAAATATATTGAAATGAGTTAAATAAAAACCATGAGGCTGTCGGATAATACATTTTTGGAGATGGCTGCAAGTTTTAGAAGATAGACTAGTCCGACAGCTCTATGAATATATTGTTTATGCCTTAGATTAATAAAAATTTGCTCGTAATCCAGTTGATGAACATTCAATTCCAGATTCATATAAATGAGATGTATCTCCAAATCCTATACATCTAGGAACAGCCCATTCTTTTGACCTTTCCTCAAATAAAATAGTTGTAACAGAAGATGTTTGAATAAAAAAACTAGCCCAGAAAATAGGTAATGGAATATTAAGTAAATGAGCAATCCATGTTCGCCCAAACCCTCCATGACAGAAAATTGCCACTTTCTCTGTATTAGCTTTTAATATACGATATTTATTTCCTACTCTCTCATATCCTATTTGTTTTAAAAACGCATCTGATTCTTGTTGAATTTCAGTAAATTTTTCTCTAACTTTTACATCTTTTATTATTGGCAGCTTATGCCAATCTGTAAGTGTCAAGTAAGATGGTTCCTCAAAAATTACTTCTCCAGGCAAATTCCAAGCTGGACAATCTTCTATATTATCATTAGTTATTGGCATTCTTGGTATTTCCTGGGTCCAATCAAGTATTTCTGGTTTAATCTTCATTAAATCAGCAGTATATTTCATTGTATCAATGGCTCTGCCTAATGGTGAGCAATATATCTTAGTAATGCCTTCTTTGTTAAGCTTTTTGGCTAAAGCTTTTGCTTGTTCATGACCATACTCAGTGATGGTATGATTCTTGTAATCTGGTTCTGCATGACGAATAATATATAATCTCATAATTTCACCTTCCAGCCTTAATAGTATAGATTAAATCACCTTACATATTACCACTTTAATAATTGCTCTTCATATATTTTTTTAATTGATACCAATACAACTACGATACCAACAATCTCTGCTAAAACAAATGAAATCCATACTCCATCTAAACCAAATAATTTACCCAAAATGAACGCTCCAGGCAATAATACGACTAATTGTCTTAGGATTGAAACAATCATACTAATATATGCTTTTCCCATCCCCTGAAATGCAGTACCACACATTATGGAAACTGCCGCTAGAGGAAATACATAACTGATAATCCTAAATGCTGGAACTCCAATTTTCATCATTTCATCTGAACTATCAAATAGCTCTAATAACTGTGCTGGCATTATTTGGAATACCAAGAATCCTAGTGTCATATATACAACTGCAGCAATAACACCAAGTTTCAAAGCTTTTATTAATCGCTTTCTGTTCTTAGAGCCATAATTATATCCAATTATAGGCATGACTCCTTGAGATAATCCAAAAACAGGCATAAATATGAGTGATTGGAGCTTATAGTAAACTCCTAGAACAGTAACCGAAGCCTCTCCAAATCCTGCAAGAATTAAATTCAATCCAGTAACCATAACAGAGCCTATTGCCTGCATTATTGTAGCTGGCAATCCAACCTGCATTATTCCTTTTAAAATCTTACTATCATATTTGAAAGTTCTCAGATTCAATTTTACACTATTTTGCTTTGTAAACAAAACTATCAATATATAAACCATAGATAATATTTGAGCTAATATAGTTGCAATGGCTGCACCTTTAACTCCTAATGCTGGAAATCCGAAATATCCAAATATAAGGATTGGGTCTAAAATAATATTGAATACAGCTCCACACAACTGTGATATCATTGGATGAATCATATTACCGCTACCTTGTAGGATACTTGTTCCTGCTTGAGCCAGTAATCTACCAAATGAGAATATCATTATTATTTTTATGTATTCAGTTCCTAAGTTAATGATATTTTGACTATCTGTAAATAATGTGAAGAAACTATTGGCAAACAAGATACCGATTAATAAAATAATTACATATAAAACTATACATAGAAGTATTCCATGTTCAGCTGCATTAGATGCTGCTTCATGATCTTGTTCCCCTAATTTCCTTGATATGAGTGAGTTAATTCCTATTCCAAGTCCCACAAAGCAAGCAATTATTATTAATTGTATAGGAAATGCTAGTGATACAGCTGTTAATGCATCATCACTTACTCTTGAAACAAATATACTATCTACTATATTATATAATGCTTGGACTAACATAGATAGTATTGCTGGTATTGACATGGAAATCATAAGCTTAGATACTTTCATAGTACCCATCTTGTTCTCTTTAGTATTATTATTCATTACGACGACTTTTCCTTTCAGTATGGCTATATTATAATAAAGCAAATACTATTTTTTTTATTGTGTAAAATTTAGTTTAGTAGTTTTAGATGGAAATGTCAACTATGTTTTTAGCAATCTAGATTACTTATTTATAATCAACAGGGTTCCTAGAACAAACATTAAGACAATAACTATTTTATGTAATATGACACTATTTATTTTCTGGAACATGCTTAATCCAAGTAGATTTCCAATACTAGTACCTATTCCTCCAAACAGTGCAAATGTTATTATATCCTTATTAATATTTCCATATACAATATGCATAACTACAATCAACATTGACCTTATTAAAAAACTGAATTCCAGGGTTGCTTTGTAGGACAACCTGTTTTTGATTCCGTATAAGTAATATACAACTAAAGGTGGTCCACCAACATTGAACATTCCGCTCATAATTCCACTTAATGAACCTGCTATAATTCCATTTTTTACATTAGTCTTGATTTTTATTTCTTTTTTACTCTTTATAAATAGGAAAATAGAAATAAAGACTATAGTTACTCCAAGAATTCTTTTTAATATATTTTCATTTCCAAAAACCAATAGACGCACACCAATAGGCACAAGTGCTAATGAAGATATTAAAGGTACCATAGCAATTTTATAATCAATATGTTTTCTAAACTTAAAAACAACATAAGTACCCATAAAAAATGTCTGCATACCAGTTACTATGGCTGCTACTTTTAGAGGCATGATAAAAGGAAGAAAAAACATAACAAACATTGCAAAACCGAATCCTGATAAACCTTGAATTAAACTACCACCGAAACAAATCATTAAAGTCAATATTTTTTCTGTCATATTATTCTCTCCCGTATTTTAGTGATTTATAGTGTTATTATTGTTTTTTTAACTTTCCTATTAAATATATCATCTTTTGACCTTTTTGGCAAAAAGTTATGAGCTTCATTATTGTGCCAGTAAGACAGATAAAATATTTTTCTCTGTCTTGGCTATTTACAATTTTATATTAAAATACTGAAACTCAAAACAATGGGTTTTGAGTTTCGAAATTGAGCTTTACACTCAATACATATGCTCTTTTGATATTTACATATTTTTCTCTGCAATCTTAGCTAATGGACTACGTTCTACTCTCTTAAGTGCTACGTGTCCTGTTATATTAAAGGATTTCATCTTTTCTACGGTATATACTAAGCCATTAGATTTTGAATCTATGTAGTTATTATCAATCTGGTTATCACTGGGGTCTCCCAAAAATACAAATTTGGAATGTTCTCCTGCTCTAGTTAACATAAGTTTAGCTAAATGGGGAGTCATTTCCTGTGCCTCATCTACTATAATCAAGGAATTAGTGAATGTTCTTCCTCTCATATAGGTAAAGGTCTTGGTCTCTATAACCCCTCTTTGGCGAAATTGCTCTATAAAATCCTCTACTGTGAAAGTTGGTTTTCCTCCATTATTCTTATTGGTTTCTTTTATATCAGATAAGTTCTCTATAGCATCATAGAAACTTCCCATCCAAGGTTTCAATTTTTCTCTTTCTGTACCTGGAAGATAACCTATATCATTTCCTGCTGCTATTACTGGTCTTACAAATACTATTTTCCTATATTTATTTGTTTCTATTACATTCTGCAAGGCTGTGGCTGTCGCCAGAATTGTTTTTCCTGATCCGGCTCCACCTATAATTGTTACAAAATGTATATCTGGGTTCATAAGTAATTCAAATGCCATCTTTTGCTCTCTATTAATTGGGTTCAGCCCCCATGCGCTTTCGTTGGCATGTGTAAGAGGAACTATTTTATTTCCATCATATCTGGCTAATATTTCGTGAGAAACTTGGTCCTTACTTTTAATATGGAAGAATTCATTAGGGTATATTTCCTCTTGTAAATCAGGGACTTCTAAACCTCCATCAAATATTTTGTTAATATCTTTTGACAATAATTTAATCTCGGTATAACCTTTATAGATAGTATCAATGTCAATACGGTCACTTTGATAATCTTCTACTTCAATTCCTAATGACCTGGCTTTTATAGCCATATATAAATCTTTTGTCACTAATATTATCCCACTACTATCATTAACTTTTTTTAAACTTAATACAATAGCTAATATTCTTGAGTCATTTTTATTGGTATCAAAGCCATTAGGAAGAATGTCTATATCCATATGATTCAATTCTACACGCAAAACACTTTTGTTGGGTAATCTTATTCCTTTTTCTATGTCTCCCTTTTCCATTAATAACTTAATCTCTTTAGCTACCATTCTAGCATGGAATCCAACTAATCCTTCTCTTTTTTTTAGATTATCCAGTTCTTCTATGCAAAGTAACGGTATTATTATATTGTTACCTGCAAAATTATGCATGAATTCAGGATCATGAATCATTACATTAGTATCAATTATATAGTTTTTAACCGTATAATTTCCTCCCTTCAAAAATACCATTTATGTCATGGGGACGTTTCCCTCGTCATATTCTTAAGTCATTCTTATGATAATAATATTCTATTCCGGTATACTATCTTTTATGTCCTTAACAATTTCTTCCAAATTTTTGTTATTACAATCAATAACTATATTTGCATATTTTTCATAGAGTTTAACTCTTTGGTCATACACATCCTTCAATGTATGTCCTTTTGCCATGGCTATACCTCTAGTAGTTATATTATTTACTCTTCTTTCA
Source organism: Vallitalea maricola (assembly GCF_036985595.1). NCBI lineage: Bacteria > Bacillati > Bacillota > Clostridia > Lachnospirales > Vallitaleaceae > Vallitalea > Vallitalea maricola. Next base: position 72,772 of record NZ_BTPU01000009.1, read on the forward strand.
ATTTCTTCATAAGAAACTTTTAGATAGATTATATCTCCCATTTCCTTTAGATGTTCCATTGTTTCGTGTCTAAAAATTACGCTTCCACCAGTTGCTATAATAGATTTTGATACATCTATACTTAGAACCGCTTCTTTTTCCACATCTAAAAATCTTTCCATTCCAATATCATCAATAATCTCCTGCAACAACCTGTTTTCTCTTTTTTGTATGACCAAATCAGAATCAATAAAAGTAAATCCCAAAGTTTTTGCTAATACCACACCGATTGTACTTTTCCCTGCTCCTGGCATACCAATTAATACGATGTTTTTCATCTTATGCTTCCTCTCATATGATAGTATAATATTATGTTTTCTATATAATATAAATTAAGTATTCTTTAATTTTTGTCTTATTATACTTTATATGATGGTTTATTTCAATATCAGTGGTTTAGAACTACTCAAGTCCAAATGTACTTTTAAATCCATTTAATACTTCGTTGAATATAACTTCACCTTCTAATACTCCTCTTAAAGTGTTTATTTTTTTCATTCCTCATAAAATAACAGTTTGTTTTTTTTACCATATTTTAACATTTGTTACCAAAAAATACCCCTTTACCTCGAACACATGTTCGTGTATACTAATTTTAAGAGGTGTTTTTATGAAACATACAATTTTTCATATTGATGTAAATTCAGCTTATTTAAGTTGGGAAGCTACTTACAGAATAAACACACAAGTATCATGCATTGACCTTAGAACCATACCTTCAATTATAGGTGGTGACGAGTCTAAAAGACATGGAATTGTATTAGCAAAATCCATTCCTGCGAAAAAATATGGTATAAAAACAGGTGAATCATTATTTAGTGCTCGTCAGAAATGTCCATCTCTTGTAATAGTACCTCCTAATTATAAACTTTTTATGCAGTGCAGCAATGCAATGGTAGATATATTCAAAGAATATTTTCCTCTTGTTGAAAGATACAGTGTGGATGAATGTTTTCTTGATTATACTAATATGAGCCACCATTTTGGTTCTCCCATTAGTTTTGCTCATCACTTGAAAGACAAAATACAAAAGGAATTAGGATTTACCGTTAATATCGGTATTTCTAATAATAAACTATTAGCTAAAATGGCCTCGGATTTTGAAAAGCCTAATAAGATTCATACGTTATTTCCAAATGAAATACAGGAAAAAATGTGGCCTTTGCCAGTAAGAGACTTATTCATGGTAGGTAGAGCAAGCAATGCAAAGCTTATAAAACTAGGTATTTACACCATAGGCGAGTTAGCAAATTCAGACCCTGAACTCTTATATGCCCATTTTAAAAGCCATGGATACCTTATACATGCTTATGCTAATGGTATAGCTACCTCTATTGTGAAACCATGCTCCCCCGAAGCGAAAGGTATTGGTAACTCTACTACCATTTCATTTGATGTAACAGATTCCCGTACTGCTAAGCTTATCTTATTATCCCTTACTGAGACTGTTTGTATGCGTTTAAGAGATTCTGATATGATAGCAAAAATGGTGAGTGTAAGTATAAAATCACATGATTTCATTTCATTGTCTCATCAAATGCAGCTGACGGAATCTACTGATATAACTAATGATATCTATAAAGCCATATGTACTTTATTTGACGAAGCTTGGAACAAAGAGCCTATCAGGCACCTTGGAATTCGAGTATCTTCTCTTTCTTCAAAAACCAATACACAGCTGTCTCTATTTGATTTTGATAAACATGAAAAATACACAGCTCTTGATGAATCAATTGATAAGATACGTTTAAGATATGGAAATACTTCTATTATCAGAGCTTCATTTTTGCATAGTGGTCTAAGACCTCTTAATGGAGGTATGCCAGAAGAAAATTACCCTATTATGTCAAGCCTTTTATAAGTTTTGAATCAATATTAAGAAAGGAAGGTCAACTTTATGAAAGTAATAATGGAACCTATTGAAATGATTGGATGGTTCAATTTAAAAGGAATCTTGATGCCTCTAAGATTCAGACTAGAAACCAAAGAACACGAACTGAAGACAGTTAAGGTAAACAAAGTCCTATATCATACTGAAGAAAAGATTGCAGGAAATCCTATGAGAAGTTATACCTGTTTAGTTGCTATAAATGGTGTGGAAAAATCCTGTGAATTAAAATACGAATTAAATACCTGTAAGTGGATACTTTTCAAAATATAGGTGATAAATATAGCCCAGACCCTTTGAATGCTAAATCTTAAGAATCTGGGCAATACATATAATTTATATTGTAGTCACCAAATTTTATAGCTTTTTCTACCCTGCAATAACTTGTTATCCAATGCCCCGAAACCCTTGATTTTGCAGGGATTATCAAGAAAAAGCGAGTTGTATAGCAATCTATGTGTTATATGGTTTCAAGGGGTGTTGCAGGACTGGTGAGGGAAATTTTAAGGGAAGTTTACACGAAAAAACAGATGTATAGTGGGCAAAGGGAACTGTTGTAATGTGATAAGTTTGACAGTTACACCCCACAAATAAAATAGAATATCAACCGTCCTTGGGAGTTAGTTTGAAAAAAGCTAACTCCCTTTTTTCATGCCCAAAATCGAAAGGAGGAATAAAACTTGAACGCAAAAGTAATCGCCATCGCCATGCAAAAAGGTGGTGTTGGCAAAACCACGACTTGTGCCAACTTAGGCATAGGGCTTGCACAGGAGGGCAAAAAAGTCTTGATTGTAGACAGTGACCCTCAAGGGAGCTTGTCTATCAGTTTAGGACACCCACAGCCCGACAATATCCCAACCACCCTTGCAACCGTTATGGGCAAGGTTATCACAGATACTCCACTGGAACACAAAGAGGGTATCCTATCCCACTCCGAGGGCGTGGATTTGCTCCCTGCCAATATCGAACTATCCGGTATGGAGGTATCACTCATCAATGCTATGAGCAGAGAAACAATCCTCAAGCAGTATCTTGATACAGTGAAAAAGGACTATCAATATATCCTGCTTGATACACAGCCCTCTTTGGGTATGCTCACCGTCAACGCATTGGCGGCAGCAGACAGCGTAATCATTCCTGTACAAGCTCAATATCTCCCTGCAAAGGGCTTAGAACAGCTTTTACAGACCATTAACAAGGTACGCAAGCAGATTAACCCCAAACTGACCATTGACGGTATTCTGCTGACTATGGTAGATAACCGCACCAACTTTGCAAAGGACATCAGCACCCTGCTCCGTGATACCTACGGCGGTAAAATCAAGGTGTTTGCCACGGACATTCCCCATTCGGTACGAGCCGCCGAGATTAGTGCCGAGGGTAAGAGTATTTTCGCCCATGACCCCAAGGGCAAGGTTGCCGAGAGCTACCGAGAACTGACAAAGGAGGTGTTGAAGATTGAAAAGCTCCGCCAAAAACATAAATCTGACATCGGTAGATGATTTGTTTTCCACCGAAGAAAGCCGAGCCGATGCAGGCAGAGAAAAGGTCATGGAGATAGCCTTGACAGAGCTGTTTCCATTCAAAGACCACCCATTTAAGGTAAAAGACGATGAAGCAATGGCAGACACCGCCGAGAGTATCAAGGAATACGGTGTGCTTGTTCCTGCAATCGCCCGTCCCCGTGACGAGGGCGGCTATGAGCTTGTGGCAGGACACCGCAGGCACAGGGCAAGCGAACTGGCAGGACTGGAAACCATGCCCGTCATTGTCCGTAATCTTGACGATGATGCCGCCACTATCATCATGGTGGACAGCAACTTGCAGAGGGAAAATATTCTGCCAAGTGAACGAGCCTTTGCCTTTAAGCTGAAATTAGATGCTATCAAACGGCAAGGAGAACGGACGGATTTAACTTCTGCCCAAGTTGGGCAGAAGTCTAAATTATCCGTGGAAGTAGTAGCTGAACAGGCAGGCTCAAGCCGAAACCAAGTACAACGCTTTATCCGTCTTACCGAGCTTATCCCCGAACTGCTTGATATGGTAGATGAAAGGAAAATCGCCTTTAACCCTGCCGTGGAGCTGTCCTATCTAAAGCCCGAGGAACAAATGAACTTGCTTGAAGCAATGGATATGGAACAGGCAACCCCCTCTCTTTCACAGGCACAGCGTCTTAAAAAGTTTAGTGCCGAGGGCAAATGCACCCTTGAAGCCATGTGTGCCATTATGAGCGAGGAAAAGAAAACCGAGGTGGATAAGGTTACTCTTTCAAGCGATAAGCTCAGAAAATATTTCCCCAAGTCTTACACACCGCAGAAAATGGAAGAAACCATACTCAAGCTACTGGAAACATGGCATAAAAAGCGTACCCAACAGCAGGAGCGTTAGAAAGGAGTAGCACGATGAATAAGAATAAAACCATAGGCGAATTGCTTGATGAAGCCCGAAAGAAGTCGGGAGAGCCTGTTTTGGCAGGGCATGACATTATGGCACTGGAACGCTTTGGAGAGGACACACGGCACATGATTGTCTTTGATGTGCTTTCCCATTCTTCTCCTGTTGGCGATAAGGGTGAGCGTATGCGGCTGTTCCTCACCGATACAGGCTACCAAAAAGCATTAGAAAGCCAAAGCCGCAAAGAAATTAAAATCCTCAAACACGCCAAGGTAATACGGGGTGATATTTTCTATGACCGCCCCAAAGAACATACACGCTGAAGCTGACTTCTATTTCAGCTACTTACAGCAGGAAAGGAAGTGAGGAAATGGCTGTGTGCAGAATAGAAAAAACAAAGGATTACACCGTCATGGCAAACCACCATTTACGCAATAAAGCCCTGTCGCTCAAGGCAAAGGGCTTGCTGTCCCTGATGCTGTCGCTCCCCGAGGATTGGGATTACACAGTAAAAGGGCTTGCCTACATCTGCAAGGACGGGATTGACAGCATTAACGGAGCGATTAAGGAACTGGAAACAATGGGATATATGAGCCGTCAGCGTATCCGAAACGAAAAAGGACAGCTCACCACGGTGGAATATACAATCCGTGAGTATCCCAAAGACATGGACAGCGGCACAGCTCCTATTGCTGAACCTCCTGCCGAGGGTGAGCCTATGCAGGAGCAACCTATACAGGAAAATCCAATACAGGCTGTCCCTGTACAGGAAGAACCCCACCAATTAAATACTTATCTACAAACTATGTAACAATCAAAAAAAGATTTATTGAGTAAAGAAACATCAAATCCTTATCAATCTTATCCTTACGGGCAACCGAAAAACACAGGATATGATGGGATTGGATACGATGACTATGAAGAAATAAAGCAAACGGTCTATGAGAACATTGAGTACGAGCATTTTAAGCAGTACGGCAAAATCGGTATGGGTGAGCGTTTGGACGAAATAGCCGACATCATCATCGAAACCCTGTGTTCCACCAAGGACACCATAAACATTGCCGGAGAGGATTACCCTGCAAAGCTTGTGAAAGACAAGATGCTGAAAATCACCTCGTCCCACATCGAGTATGTCTTTGACTGCTTAGACAAAAACACCACCTATGTGCGGAATATCAAGCGGTATTTGCTTGCAACACTCTTTAATGCCCCCTCCACCATAGACAGCTACTATGCGGCTTTAGTCAACCACGATTTATACAGTCCAAACCGTTAAGGCACTTTGCACCTAAATTTGCAGAGTGCCTTTTTCTATGCCCAAAACCAAAAATTGAAAGGAGATTTTGAATATGAGAAAACCAATGGCATACATCACCGCCGCTTGGTCGGACAACGAATTTGAAACAACCGAAACAGCGGCTAAATATTGCAGAAAGCTCTATGAAGCAGGCTATACCCCAATCTGCCCACCTCTCTATCTGCCGCTTTTCCTCAACGATAAAGTACCGCAGGAGCATAAGGACGGCATTGATATGGCAAGGGATATGCTCCGCCGTGCAAGGGTGCTTGTGGTATGCGGTGACTTGATTGATGAGAATGTCAAAAATGACATTGCCGTAGCCCAAAGGCTGAATATCACCGCCACTACCCTTGAGGGTATCTTGACCGTCAAGGGGCAAGGCAGAGAGGAATGATGCTATTCCCAAAAACCGTGAAAGGAGGGATTTTTCATGCAGGAAGAAGTTGAGCAGAAAACCGTTGCTCTTGTTATCAGTGCAAGTAAGCTCACAGGCAGGGAGCTGAAAAAGGCAATCGTTAAGCTGCTTGCACACCTAAAAGATAAGCAAAACCACCCCAATATCCCACAGGGGAAACAGACGGTAAAACAGCTTGCAGGGCAAGGGCAAGGCATGAGCAGTATTCAAATCACCGACCAAAACATCAAAGATTTTGAGCGTGTGGCAAAGAAATACGGTGTAGACTTTGCTGTGATGAAAGACAAGCATGAGATACCGCCGAAATATGTGGTCTATTTCAAAGGCAAAGATGCCGATGCCATTACCAATGCCTTTAAAGAATACACCGCAGATATGGTGAAAAAGGCGGCTCGTCCGTCCGTACTTGCGGAGCTTAGAAAACTTGCGGCACTTGCGAAAAATACCGTTATCCAAAAGGTAAAACACAAAGACAAGGAGCAGAGCCTATGAGTAAAAAGATGAAAAAGCTCCTTATTCTTAATATCCCTTACCTTGTGTTGGGGCTGCTGTTCACCAAGCTGCCCGAAGCATGGCGGTATACAAGCGGTGCTGATTTTGGGGAAAAGATACTGCATTTAGGCGAGGGATTTTCCCAAGCCTTTGCAGTCCCTTTTCCGTCCTTTTACCCTGCTGATTTGCTGATTGGGCTTGCCATTGGAGGACTGCTCCGGCTTATGATTTATGTCCGCAGCAAAAACGCAAAAAAGTACCGCAAGGGCATTGAGTACGGCTCTGCCCGTTGGGGCAATGCAAAGGACATTGAGCCGTATGTAGACCCTACATTTCAAAATAATGTGATACTTACCCAAACAGAACGGCTGACTATGAACAGCCGCCCCAAAGACCCTAAGACGGCACGAAACAAAAATGTGCTGATTGTGGGCGGCTCGGGAAGTGGTAAAACAAGGTTTTGGCTGAAGCCAAACCTTATGCAGTGCCATTCCTCATTCGTTGTCACCGACCCCAAAGGCAGTATCGTAGTAGAGTGCGGCAAGCTGCTGCTCCGTGAGGGCTACAAGGTGAAAATCCTCAACGCTATCAATTTCAAGAAATCCATGCACTATAACCCTTTCGCCTACATCAAGAGTGAAAAGGATATTTTGAAGCTCGTCACCACCTTAATCGCCAACACCAAGGGCGAGGGCAAAGCCGGTGACGATTTTTGGGTGAAAGCGGAAACCCTGCTCTACACCGCCCTTATCGCCTATATCTACTATGAAGCCCCCGAACATGAGCAGAACTTCACTACGCTGATTGAGTTTATCAATGCCAGTGAAGTCCGTGAGGACGATGAGGAATTTAAGAACAATGTGAATTTGATGTTTGACAGGTTGGAAGAAAAAGACCCACAGCACTTTGCGGTAAGGCAGTATAAGAAGTACAAATTAGCCGCAGGCAAGACAGCCAAGTCGATTTTAATTAGCTGCGGTGCAAGATTAGCTCCCTTTGATATTAAAGAGCTACGGGAGCTGACCGCCTATGATGAACTGGAGCTTGACACCCTTGGGGACAGGAAAACTGCCTTGTTTATCATCATCAGCGACACCGATGCCACATTCAATTTCCTTGTATCCATGTGCTACACACAGCTTTTCAATCTGCTCTGTGATAAAGCAGATGATGTGTACGGCGGCAGGCTGCCTGTTCATGTGCGGTGCTTGATTGATGAGTGTGCCAATATCGGGCAGATACCCAACCTCGAAAAACTCATGGCAACAATCCGAAGCCGTGAAATCTCCGCCTGCCTTGTGTTGCAGGCACAATCACAGCTCAAGGCACTCTACAAGGACAACGCTGACACCATTATCGGCAACTGTGACAGCATGATTTTCCTTGGCGGCAAGGAGAAAACCACCCTCAAGGACTTGACCGAAACCCTTGGCAAAGAAACCATTGATATGTTCAACACCTCCGACACAAGAGGAAGTCAGCGGAGCTATGGTATCAATTATCAGCGGCTTGGAAAAGAGCTTATGAGCATGGACGAGCTTTCCGTTATGGACGGCGGTAAATGTATCTTACAGCTTAGAGGTGTTCGCCCCTTTTTCAGCGATAAGTACGATATTACAAAGCACCCAAAATACAAGTATCTGTCTGATTTTGATAAGAAGAACGCTTTTGACATTGAGAAATTCTTATCCACAAAACTAAAGCTCAAGCCCAATGATGTGTACGAGGTATTCGACATGGGTAAGGAGGAAGAAACAGACGAGCCAAAGCCCACCGAGGGGCAATAAGCACTGCCGTTTACGGTGGTGCTTTTCATATATACACAGCCACAGGGAAAGGAGGTGCTGCCTATGATTGTGGTCATCTAACGCTGTCAGTGTACAGCGTTTTTTCATTTGCAGAAACCTAACAACCAAACCAAAAACAAATTTAAAGGAGAAAAACACTATGGAATTTTTTAATCAGGCAATTACCGTTTTACAAACACTCGTTATCGCTCTTGGTGCAGGACTTGGCATTTGGGGAGTTATCAATCTCTTGGAGGGTTACGGCAACGACAACCCCGGGGCTAAATCACAGGGCATGAAGCAGCTCATGGCAGGCGGTGGCGTAGCACTGATTGGCATGACCCTTGTACCGCTTCTTTCTGGCTTGTTCTAAGGAGTAGCTTATGGATTTTATCCTTGATGCAATCAACGAGTGGATTAAAAATCTGCTCGTTGACGGCATTATGGGTAATTTAACAGGCTTGTTCGATAACATCAATTCCGAAGTTGCAAGAATAGCCGGAGATGTAGGAAAAACACCGTCACAATGGAATGGCGGTGTTTTTTCTATGATACAGAACTTATCGGACACCGTTATCATGCCCATTGCCGGAATAATCTTGACCTTTGTGATGTGCTACGAACTGATACAAATGGTCATTGACAGAAACAATCTGCACGACTTTCCACCCTCGGACATTTTCAAGTGGATGATGAAAACCTTTATTGCCGTGGTACTGGTCACAAACACATTTCCCATTATGATGGGGATATTTGATGTGGCACAATCGGTGATTTCCGATGCGGCAGGAGTAATCCTCACCGACACCGCCATAGGCGTGGAAACCTTAGATGCCCTGCGTGAAAGCCTGCTTGAAATGGATATAGGCTCACTCTTGGGGCTGTATCTGCAAAGTTTCCTCATGGGGATAATCATGTGGGCATTGACTGTCTGCATTTTCATCATCGTGTACGGCAGGATGCTTGAAATCTACCTTATGACCTCCCTTGGAGCAATCCCCATTGCCACCATGTCAAGCAAGGAATGGAACATGGGAAACAACTATCTCAAAGCCCTGCTTGCCCTCGCATTTCAAGGTTTCCTCATTATGGTGTGCGTTGGCATTTATGCGGTGCTTATCCAGTCCATCGCAACAGAGGGTGACCCCATCGGGGCAATTTGGACTTGCATGATGTACACGGTGCTGCTCTGCTTTGCCCTCTTTAAGACAGGAACGCTTGCAAAGAGCATTTTCTCAGCCCATTAAAATCAAAACGGAAAGGAGGATTTTATGGCTTATGTACCAATCCCCAAGGATTTAAGCAATGTAAAAACAAAGGTGATGCTAAACCTCACCAAGCGGCAGCTTATCTGTTTTTCGGCGGCACTGGCGGTAGGTTTACCGCCTTTTTTCATTCTCAAGGACTATATCGGCATTAGCCCTGCGGTACTGGTGATGATGTTTCTCATGCTGCCGCTGTTCATGTTCGCCATGTATGAAAAGCACGGTCAGCCCCTTGAGGTCATACTCAAAAACTATGTGGCGGTGCGTTTCCTAAACCCCAAACAAAGACCTTACAGGACGGATAATTTTTATCCGTTATTGGAAAGGCAATATCAGTTAGACAGGGAGGTAAATCAAATTGTCAAAAATCGAAAAGAAGCCCGTTAAGCCCCTAAAGCTGGCAAAGGCAGAAAAACAAAACATCGCATTGGCGGTGCAAAAGGCAAACAATAAACCCAAAGGAGTAAAGTCCGCACAGGACAGTATCCCGTACCGTCATATCTTCCCCGATGGTATCTGTCATGTAGGCGATAAGCTCTATACCAAAACCCTGCAATTTGGTGACATCAATTATCAGATTGCACAGAACGAGGACAAGACCGCCATTTTTGAAAGTTGGTGCGATTTCCTCAACTACTTTGACAGCACAATCAAATTTCAGCTCACATTTCTTAACACCACAGCCAATGCAAAAGACTATGAAAAAAGCATTTTTATCGCTCCGCAGGCAGATGATTTTGACAGTATCCGAACCGAGTATACCGAGATGCTGCATAATCAGCTTTCAAGAGGAAACAACGGGCTTGTAAAAACAAAGTACCTCACATTCGCCATTGAAGCGGATAACATCAAAATTGCAAAACCTCGTTTGGAACGCATTGAAAATGACCTGTGGAACGCCTTTAAGCGGCTTGGTGTGCAGCTCACTTCCCTTGACGGCAGAGAACGGTTAAGGCTCATGCACAACATTCTCCGCATGGGCGGCAATGACCCCTTTGCGTTTGAATGGAAATGGCTTGCCCCCTCGGGGCTTAGTACCAAAGACTTTATCGCTCCGTCCTCCTTTGAGTTTAAGGAAAAAGGCACGTTCCGCACAGGGGATAAATACGGTGCAATGTCATTTTTGCAGATACTCGCCCCCGAGCTGAATGACCGTGTGCTGTCGGACTTTTTGGAAATGGAAAGCAACCTCATTGTCACCATGCACATTCAGTCGGTAGACCAAATGAAAGCCATTAAAACTATCAAGCGTAAGATTACCGACCTCGACAAAATGAAGATTGAGGAACAAAAAAAGGCGGTCAGAAGTGGCTACGATATGGACATCATTCCCTCCGACCTTGCCACCTACGGCGGTGAAGCGAAAAAGCTCCTTGCCGACTTGCAGAGCCGCAACGAGCGAATGTTTTTAATGACATTCCTTGTGCTGAACACGGCTGACAGCAAAAAGGAACTGGACAATATCCTGCTGCAAGCAAGCGGTATTGCCAACAAGCACAACTGTACTCTCATAAGACTTGACTATCAGCAGGAACAGGGCTTTATGTCCTCTCTGCCCCTTGGCAAAAACCTTATCCCCATTCAGCGGAGCTTGACCACCTCAAGCACCGCTATTTTTGTACCATTTACCACGCAGGAGCTGTTCCAGTCCGGCGGTGAAGCCTTGTATTATGGGCTGAACGCTCTTTCAAGCAACCTTATCATGGTAGACCGCAAGCAGCTTAAAAACCCCAACGGGCTAATCCTTGGAACTCCGGGCAGTGGCAAGAGCTTTTCTGCAAAGCGTGAAATCACCAATGTCTTTCTCATCACCACCGATGACATCATTGTATGTGACCCCGAGGGCGAATATTTTTCCCTCGTGCAAAGGCTCAAAGGACAGGTGATTAAAATCTCGCCCACAAGCAGCCAGTACATCAACCCGATGGACATTAACCTCAATTACAGTGAGGACGACAGCCCACTTGCCTTAAAGAGTGATTTTATCCTTTCCCTTTGTGAGCTGATTGTAGGCGGCAAGGACGGATTGACTCCTGTGGAGAAATCCATTATTGACCGTTGTGTGACCCTTGTATATGCCGAGTATCTTGCCGACCCCACCCCTGCCAAAATGCCAATCTTAGGCGATTTGTATGATGCTCTCGGCAGGCAGGAGGAAAAAGAAGCCAAGCATATCCGTTCCGCCCTTGAAATCTATGTCACAGGTAGCCTTTCGGTGTTCAATCATCAGACCAATGTGGATATTCAAAACCGCCTTGTCTGCTTTGACATTAAGGAACTGGGTAAACAGCTTAAAAAGCTGGGTATGCTTGTGGTGCAAGACCAAGTTTGGAACAGAGTGACGGTCAACCGTGCGGAAAAACGCTCCACCCGCTACTATATGGACGAATTTCATCTGCTCTTAAAAGAGGAACAGACTGCCGCCTATTCAGTAGAGATTTGGAAACGCTTTCGTAAATGGGGCGGTATCCCAACAGCCATTACGCAGAACATCAAAGACCTGTTATCCTCTCGTGAGGTGGAAAATATCTTTGAAAACAGCGACTTTGTGTATATGCTCAACCAAGCCGCAGGCGACAGACAGATACTTGCCAAGCAGCTCAATATCTCCCCTCATCAGCTCTCCTATGTAACAGGCAGCGGTGTCGGTGAGGGACTGCTCTTTTACGGCAATGTCATTCTGCCATTCGTGGATAAATTCCCGAAAAACACCGAGCTTTACAGCATTATGACCACCAAGCTTGATGAAACCAAGCAGGAGTAAAGGCGGTGTGCGATGAAAAAACAATCAAGGCTTCAATTTACCGAAGAAGAACGAGCCGACCCCACTTTAGAAAAGCCCATAGCAAAATCGGAAAAAGCGGCTGACAAAGTGGATAAGGCACAAGCCAAAATCCCCAAAAAGACAGTCAAGACCAAGGAACGCACCGTTGATGCCGATACAGGCAAAGCAAAGGTGCGTTTGTGCTTTGAAGAAGTGGATAAACCAAAACCGTCCTCCAAGCTTACCCATGGTATAAAAAAAGCTCCCCAAAGAGCTGTTACATCTTCCGTTCATAAGAAAATCAGTGAAGATGAGCAGGACAATGTGGGGCTTGAAGCGGCACACAGCACGGAAAAGGCAGGCGAATTTGCCCTGCACCGTGTACAGGGTGCGTATCATTCCCACAAGCTGAAGCCCTACCGCAACTTAGCAAAGGCAGAGAAAAAAAGCATACAAGCCGATGTGAATGTCCTTTACAAGAAAAGTCTGAGGGACAATCCGCAGGCGGCAAGCAACCCTATTTCCCGCTTTCAGCAAAAGAGAGCTATCAAAAAACAGTACCTTGCCACAAGGCACGGCAAAGGCTCCAAAGCGGCACAGACCACAGCACAGACCACAAAATCAGCAGTAAAAAAAGGGGCTGATACGGTATCAAAGGCAGTAACGGCAATCGCTAAAAATCCAAAGGTACTGCTTGTGATACTTGCCCTGTTCCTGCTCCTTGCGGTAATTGTCAGTGCAGTATCTTCCTGCTCGGTGATGTTTCAAGGAGCAATGTCCAATGTGGTGTCCACCTCTTACACCTCCGAAAATGAGGAACTCATTGCCGCCAATGACGATTACACCGCACTGGAAACGGCACTGCAACAGCAGATTGACCATATTGAACAGGATTACCCCGATTATGACGAGTACCGCTATGATTTAGACCCTATCAACCATGACCCTCATCAGCTTGCTTCTTACCTTACCGCCTTACTGCAATATTTCAAGGCAAGCGAGGTACAGGGCGAATTACAGAGGGTGTTTGAACAGCAATATAAGCTCACCATAACCGAAACCGTGGAGGTACGCTACCGCACTGAAACGAGGACGGACACATGGACAGATGAGGACGGCAATACCCATACCGATACTTACGAGGTGGAAGTCCCCTATGACTACTACATCTTGAATGTGAAGCTCACAAACAGCTCCATAAACACCGTGGCAAACAGCCTGCTTACCCCCGAACAGCTTGAAATGTACCATGTCTATCTGCAAACCAAGGGCAACAAACCCCTGCTTTTTGGCGGCGGCTCGATTGACGGCAGCCCCTCCACCGATTTAAGCGGTGTGGACTTTGTAGACGGTGAACGGCAGGGCAACCAAAACACTGTGAACATTGCACTTTCACAGGTGGGCAATGTGGGCGGTCAGCCTTACTGGTCATGGTACGGCTTTAACAGCCGTGTGGAATGGTGTGCCTGCTTTGTATCTTGGGTGCTTAATCAAGCCGGATATTCCGAGCCTAAGTTTGCCGCCTGTCAGAGCCAAGGTGTGCCGTACTTCTCGTCAAATGGGCGGTGGGCAAACCGAGGGTACAGTGACATTGCCCCCGGCGATGTGATTTTCTTCGACTGGCAGGGTGACGGACATTCCGACCATGTGGGCATTGTCATCGGCACAGACGGCAGCCGTGTTTATACCGTAGAGGACAACTCCGGCGATGCCTGCAAAGTAAGGGATTATGACCTGAACAGCAGCGTGATTATGGGCTATGGACTGATGAATTAAGGAGGAAGCTATTTGAACGCAAAACTAAAAAAGGTGCTGTCCGATATGAAGAAAATCGAGGATAAAATCGGGCTTTTGCAAGAAAAATGGGAAGAACTGAACAGGCAAAAGACCGAGCTTGAAAACCTTGAAATCATCGGGCTTATCCGAGGTGCAAAAATCAGCACAGAAAATCTAAACGATGTTATCACGGCATACCGCAGCAAAAGCGGTGTGCCTTTTTCATCTGAAAAACAGGAGGAAAACAAGAATGAAAATGAAGAAATCTAAAATCCGTATGTTCGCTGTACTGCTTATGACGGTGCTTTGTATGACCGCTTTTTCCACCACTGCCTTTGCAAGCGGCGGTGAGGATTACACAGAGCCAACACCCGAGCCAACCGAAACGCCGTCCGTTCCCCTAACACCCGAGGGCAATTTAACCCTTGTGGACGATGTGGAGCGAACAGACGAAATTGATAAGCAGTTTATTACCGCCGTATCCAAAAACGGCAACTACTTTTACCTTGTCATTGACCGTGCAGGCAAAGAGGACAATGTGTATCTCTTAAATATGGTCGATGAAGCCGACCTGCTTGCTCTTATGGAGGACGGCACTGCCACGCCTAAAGTCTGCTCCTGCAAGGATAAATGCGAAGTGGGTGCAGTCAATGGCGATTGTCCTGTATGCAGTACCGACAAAGGGAAATGCACAGGCAAAGCCCCCGAAGTAACCGAGCCTACTGACGAGCCGCAGCCCGAAAAAGAAAAAGGCAATCCAATGGGAATTGCGGCACTTTTACTTGTGTTCGGTTTAGTGGGCGGCGGTGCGTTCTATTACTTCAAGGTGGTAAAAAACAAGGCAAAGCCACAGAGCAACCCCAATATGAACGAATATGCTTTCAGTGATGACGAGGACGATGAGGACGAATACGAGCCTGCCGCCGAAGAACAGGAAGAAATCCCCGCAGAAACTGCCGAGGAAAGCGAGGACGATGTGAAATGACATACTTTACCGACAGCCCCTATGAAAAAATGATGATGCAAAAGCCGCAGTATTCCTCTGCTCCTGCCAAGGACAGACCGCCCAAAAAGGAGAAGAAAGTCCGCAAGCTGATTATTGTCCATGAGAAAAAGGAAGAAAAAAGCGGAGGTGCATAAATGCCGAAACCGCTGCCATTCACTGAGGAAGAAATGAAACAGGTCTTTGCCACAAACTTGATAGAATATGCAAGGTCACAGGGCTTTGCGGTAGAAAAATCGGACAGGAAAACCTACCATGTGAAAGGACACGGCGGCTTGTATCTATTCCCCAAGGGCTACCACCATTTCAGCCGTGGGGAAAGCGGAAATATCATAGACTTTGCAAAGGAATATCAAGGCTTATCTTTTATCACAGCGGTGGAAACCATTTTAGGTACAAGGGCTTACGCAAATACTTTGCTGCCCTTACCGCCAATTCCCGAGCGTGGGGAGTTGATACTGCCGCCCAAAAGCATGGACATACAGCAGGCACGGAACTATCTCATAGAGGAACGCTGTCTTGACCCACAGATAGTAGACCGCTTAATCGGACAGGGCATGATTTATCAAGCGGTCACAAAGAGCAAAGGCACGGTGTATCAAAACTGTGCCTTTGTTTCCTTTGATAAGGACGGTAAGCCACGCTACTGCTCCCTGCGTGGCATGGGCGGCTCCCGTTTCCGGCAAGATGTAGTCAATTCCGATAAAAGCTACGGCTTTACCATGCAAGGCACGGGCAGCCGTGTCTTTGCCTTTGAAAGCCCCATTGATGCTATCAGCCATGCAACCCTTATGCGGCTAAACGGCATGGACGATACCAAGGATTTCCGTATCTCCGAGGGCTGTTTATCCGACAAGGCACTGACAAGATTTTTAGCCGATAACCCACAAATAACCGAAATTGTGTTTTGCTTTGATAACGATGTTGACGGCAAAGACCATAAAGGCAATCCCCACAACCACGGACAGGAGTTTGCCAAAAAATGTGCAGAAAAATTGGGGGCAAAGGGATATGCCGTGTATATCCAAACACCCCACCGAAAAGATTTTAATGCCGATTTACAGTATATACGGCAATCGGTAATTGCAAAGTTAAGAGAAAAACAAGTCCCCTCACCACAGAGGGCAGAAAAGAAAAAACAGGATAAGGAGAGATAACAATATGCAGTTAGTCATAGCAGAAAAACCAAGCGTTGCACAGAGTATCGCCAAGATATTAGGTGCAACAAGCCGCAAGGACGGCTATACCGAGGGAAACGGTTATATTGTCAGTTGGTGCGTTGGGCATTTGGTGGAGCTTGCCGCAGCCGACAGCTACGATGAAAAATACGCAAAGTGGCGGTATGAGGATTTGCCCATACTTCCTGCCCATTGGCAGTACCAAGTTTCAAGCAACACCAAAAAGCAGTTTACTGTGCTGAAAAAGCTCATGGCAGACAGCCGAGTTGACACGGTGATATGTGCCACCGATGCAGGGCGTGAGGGAGAACTCATCTTCCGTCTTGTCTATGAAAAGGCAGGGTGCAAAAAGCCTGTGAAAAGGCTTTGGATTTCCTCCCTTGAAGATACCGCTATTCAAAAGGGCTTTGAACAGCTAAAGGACGGCAAAGAATATGACAATCTCTATCAAGCGGCACTGTGCAGGGCAAAAGCCGACTGGATTGTGGGTATCAATGCCACCCGTCTTTTTTCCGTTCTTTACGGTCAGACCCTTAATATCGGGCGAGTGATGTCACCCACCCTTGCCATGATTTGTGAGCGTGATGCCAATATTTCCGTTTTTAAGCCCGAGCCGTTCTATACCGTACATCTCACCTGTAATGGATTTTCCATGATAGGTGAAAAGCTCAAAGACAAGGCACAGGCAACAAAGCTGTTAAAGGCTTGTGACGGTCAGAGTGTTACAATAGCGAGTGTGGAGCAAAAGGAAAAGACGGAAAAACCGCCCAAGCTCTATGACCTTACCACCTTACAGCGTGAAGCCAATAAGCTGTTGGGCTTTACCGCCGAACAGACCTTGCAGTATGCACAGAGCCTTTATGAAAAGAAATATATCACTTATCCCCGAACAGACAGCCGATTTTTAACTGAGGATATGGAAAGCGGTATTCCTGTCTTAGCCAAAGCTACGGCAGGATTTTTTATATCCGAAGCCGCCGAGCTGCCTATCAACCCTGCACAGGTCATTGACAGCTCCAAGGTCAGTGACCACCACGCCATTATCCCCACCATGAATATCAAGGGGCTTGATGTGCAGAGCTTGCCTGCCGGAGAGCGTGAAACGCTGCTGCTCCTTGCCATTCGTCTGTTAGTTGCCGTGGGCAATACCCATAGGTACAGTGAAACTGTTATCACAGCAAAGTGCGGTGAGTCTGTTTTCACAGCTAAGGGCAAAACCGTCATCCAAGAGGGTTTTAAGACGGTACAAAAGCTCTATAAGGGAGAGCAGGAAAAAGAGGATAAAGACCAAGCCCTGCCGAGTATTGCCCAGGGCGAAGTCTTTACCGCAAAAGCCGAAATCAAGGAGGGTAAAACCTCACCGCCCAAGCCCTTTACCGATGATACCCTGCTGTCCTCAATGGAAAATGCCAACAAAGCGGAAACCGATGCCGAGCGTAAGGGCATTGGCACTCCGGCAACGAGAGCAGGCATTTTGGAAAAGCTGATTAAATCGGGGCTTGCGGAACGAAAGGGCGATAAAAAAGTAAAGTATTTCACTGCCACCCACAAAGGCACAGCCCTTATTACCGTACTGCCCGAACAGGTGCAGTCCCCATTGATGACCGCCGAATGGGAAGAAAAGCTAAAGCTCGTGGAGCATGGAGAGCTGACCGCTGATGCTTTCCTGTCCGAGATTGTGGATATGACATCTTCCCTTGTAAAGACCTATGAAATGATTAAGGGAGCTGACACCCTCTTTCCCTCTGAGCGTGAGAGCATGGGAAAATGCCCTCGCTGCGGCGGTGCTGTTACCGAGAATAAAAAGGGCTTTTGTTGCAGTAATAAGGCTTGTGGTTTTGCTATTTGGAAAGAAAACCGCTTTTTCACGGCAAAGAAAAAGACCGTAACAAAGGCGATTGTTGCGGAGCTTTTGAAAAACGGAAAAGTATCCCTCACAGGCTGCTATTCTGAAAAGACAGGCAAGACCTATGATTGTGTGGCGGTGCTTGATGATACTGGAGGACAGTTTGTGAATTTCACAATGGAATTTGCACCGAGGAAAAAATAATGGAAAGGAGTAGACCTCTATGGCAGAAAAACAAAACCCTAAAGAACGGTTAAAGGAAATAACCGACAGCATTGAAACAGGTATCAAGGAGCTTTTTGAAAGTGACAAGTACAAAAGCTATCTCCAGACCATGAGCCGCTTTCACAAATATTCTCTGAACAACACCCTGCTCATCTCCATGCAAAAGCCCGATGCCACCCTTGTGGCAGGCTTTAACAAATGGCGGGACGGCTTTTCCCGCCATGTCAAAAAAGGAGAAAAGGGCATTAAAATCATTGCACCCACACCCTATAAAATCAAAGAGTCACGGGAGAAACTCGACCCACAGACCAAAGCCCCTCTCCTTGATGCAGGCGGCAAGGTGCAGACCGAGGAAGTGGAAATACAGATACCCATGTACCGTGTAGTGTCTGTATTCGATGTTTCCCAAACCGAGGGCGAGCCACTGCCCACCCTTGCAAGCAATCTGACGGGCAATGTGGAGCAATTTGAGGTGTTCATGGAGGCAATTAAACGCACCGCACCTGTTCCCATTGAAATCAAGCCGCTGCCCGAGAATACCGACGGCTACTATCACACCGAGGATAAACGCATTGCAATTCGTGAGGGCATGAGCGAGGTGCAGACTGTTTCCGCCGCCATTCACGAAGTTGCACATTCCCTCCTGCACAATAAGGAAACAGAAAAGGAGCTGCAAGCACAGCAGGACGAAAGCATACAGCCAATCAAACCCAAAGACCGCAATACCGAAGAAGTTGAAGCGGAAAGTATCTCCTTTGCCGTTTGCAGCTATTATGGTATTCAGACAAGTGAGAACAGCTTTGGATATATTGCTTCTTGGAGCAAGGGCAAAGAGCTTGCGGAGCTTAGGGCTTCACTGGAAACTATCAATAAAACTTCATCGGAGCTGATAAGCGGTATTGATAAGCACTTTGCCGAGATTGTAAAGGAGCGTGGTATTGATTTGACTGCCGAAACTGCCCTGCCGGAGCAAGCCCCCGACCCTAACAAGGGGCAGATTACCGAGGACGGCTCTTTTATAACCGTAGAAGGTCACATCGGTACTTGGTGTGCCATTGACAGCCAAGAGATAGAGGGTAAAAAATACTTCCTGTTGGAGCATGAGGAACATGGTGATGAAGCAGCTTGCGTGATTGTAGACAGTGACGGCAAACTGGTATTAGATGATGTTTGGAATGGATTTGATGACCTCAAGGAGCATTTTGAAAGCAGAACTGCCGAGGAACAGCGGATTGATGAGCCTATCCAACATGATTACCCTATGCCCGACCCTACGGTGAGCATTGATGACCGCAATGCCTATGGCTATACCGCCGATGAACTTCTGCCACTGTCAAAGGAACGAGCCGCAGAGCTGTGGGAACAGGATTTACCTGTCTTTATTCTCTATCCTGATAATACAGAAGCCATGATTTTTGACATGGAAGAAATGAAAGACCATGACGGTTTGTTTGGGATTGAAACGGCTGATTGGCAGGCTTTTCACAACCGAGATAAGGACAAAGACCATTTACCGCCACAGGAGGTTGAAGCACAGTTTTTAGAGCAGACCCAAAATGCCTTTGCCATTTATCAGCTAAAAGACGGTGAGGATTTGCGTGATTACCGTTTTGAGGGAATGGACTGGCTCATCGGTCATGGACTGACCGTAGACCGTGCTAATTACGAGCTTGTCTATACCGCCCCTCTTAGGGATTTTGGCGGTAACAAAGACCATGCCCTTAACAAGCTGTATGAGCAGTTTAATATCAACCACCCCACAGATTTCAAAGGACACTCCCTGTCGGTCAGCGACATCGTTGCCTTAAAGGTGGACGGTACGGTATCCTCTCATTATGTGGATAAGTTTGGCTTTCAAGAAGTACCGCAATTTTTAGAGCCTGCACCACCACAGCCGGATAACTTCTTGACAGGAGAACGAATTGAAACCCCACGAGGGAGCTTTTCGCTAACCTCCATGACAAGGGAGCAGATGGAACAGGCAGGATACGGCTACCACCATTCATCAGACAACGGAGCGTATCTCATCATGGGTAACGGCACTCGTGCTTTTGCTGTTGTGAATGAGGATAATCCCCTCCGCACCGCAGAGCTGTCTACCGAGCAAAACTATAATCATATTGACGGTATCATCAACAATCAACCCACCGTAGCACAGCTTGAACAAGATGCCAAAAGCGGCAAGCCTATCTCTCTTATGGACTTACTTGATGCCACACGCAGAGAAGAAAAACAATCGGTTATGGAACAGCTCAAAGCCAAGCCACCACAGGAGCAGAAAAAAGAAAAAACAGCACCCTCAAAGGGTGCAGAAATGGAGCGATGATATGAATTTTACAGTTGAGGAAAGCAATTTGATGTGCATTTACAATACAGGCTCAAGAGCAGATTTGATTGCAGAGCTTACCGAAATGCAGACCCACTTGCAAAGCGATGAAACAGAATTAAAGGAGCTTGCTCATTCGGTAATTGCCAAGCTGCAAGCAATGAGCGATGATGATTTTACCGCTGCTACCGATGAATTGATAGCTGATTTTGGAGAAACGGAGGACTAATATGCCGACTGCTACGCAAACAAAACAGGCGTATCTAAGTGAACTGTTTGAAGATACCGCAGGCAGGGTGACAAGCAGCCTTGCAAACTGGACGGGCTTTCTAACTACTGTTGGAAAGCTCTATAAATATCCGTTCCATGAGCAGCTTATGATTTACGCACAGCGACCCGATGCCACCGCCTGTGCCGAGTATGGCTTGTGGAATGACAAGATGAACCGATATGTTCGCCGTGGCTCTAAGGGGATTGCCCTGCTTGACCCTACCAGTGACAGGCCTCAAATTAAATATATCTTTGATGTTTCCGATACGGGCGGCCGAGAAAATTCTCGCCGCCCTTTTCTTTGGGAAATGAGGGAACACCATGAACAGCCGATTTTAGAAATGCTTGAAGATAAATTCGGTGTAAGCGGTGATAATCTTGCCGATGGATTTTACAACATTGCCAACACTTTGGCGAAAGAGTATTATGATAACCACAAAGAGGACTTACCCTATTTTGCAGAAAACAGCTTTTTAGAGGACTATGACGAGGATAACCTCAAGGTAGCTTTTGAAAATGCCACCACGGACAGTATCGCCTACACCCTGATGAAGCGGTGCGGGCTGGATACCGAAAACTACTTTGAGCATGAGGATTTTTCCCCTATCTTTGACTTTAACACCTCCGCTGCTGTCAGCCTTTTGGGTACGGCAGTCAGTGAGCAAAGCGAGCAAGTATTCAGACAAATATCACTCACTATCATCAAAACAGAGCGTGAAAGGAGAAACGAATATGAACGAAATCACTTACAGCCGGAACGGGGATTATCTGATACCCAACATCAAGCTGAAGGAGCAGCCGACACAGCCCCTCGGCAAGTACGGCAGAATGAGGGAAACCTATTTACAGGAACACCGCAAAGCCCTGTTCAACCACCTGTTACTGAGCGAGAAGCTGCAAGCCCACCTACTGGAGATAGACCAAACGGCGAACAGACGACTGGAACAGATAATGGCAGACTTGCAGAAAACCCAAGTGCCGCCCAACAAGATGACACAGCAGTTGGAATGGGTAGGATACATGAACAATCTGAAATCTCAAGCGGAGGAAATCATACTGACGGAGCTTATTTACAGCTAACCCTATTCCCCTCAGAGCAGGAACAAATACAGAACATAGCGGACAGACAAGAGCGTGAAAACACGCAAGGTCAGTCCGCTTTTTCTATTTCCCACAGTGAGATTGAAAACGAGTTAAAGCATGGCACAGGTACACAAGGCGGCAAACTCCGTGTCTATGGGTTTTACAAGAAAAACCCTACTGAAAAGGCGGCAGTTGACTTTCTTAAAAATGAGTTTGGATGGTACGGTCACAGCCATACATTTGCAGACGGTACAAGCGGTTTTATAGATTATCAGCCGTCAAAGGGAATGACCATAGACCACTATGATACCAACAGCAAAAGCACTGTCAAGTGGACGGAAATTGAAAAACATCTCCGTGCATTAGTAGCCACAGACCGCTATTTAACAGCGGAGGAAAAAGCACAAGATGAGGAACAGCAGCAAGCTGCTGTCGGGCTTGAAAATATTACACCTCCACCAACAGCAGAGCCGCAGCCACAATCTGCATTGACCGACACCGTGAAAGCGGCTATCTCCGAAATCAAGGCAGAAATCACCCAATCCGACATTGAAACCGCCTTGCTTGACTGGAACGGTGACGAGGACAGCAAAGCAAGGGTGCTTTCCTATATGCAAAGCCACAGCCGTGAGCGTGGCACAGCCGACTGGCTGAAAAATGAGTACGGCGGTAATCTTCCTGCCTTTCCTGTAATCAAGGAAGATTTATCCGTTGAACTGCCGTGGGCAAAGATGCAACGGCTTCTTGGTCAGCTTGTTATGCAAAACAAGTTTTTTGTAAATGACGAAACCGAACGCTACACCGTGGAGCAGACCTCCGATGCGTGGGAACAGCCCTTTATTGTTCGTGATAATACTATCCCCGACGGCGATAAGGACAGATACCACCATACAGAGGACACCTATCCCACCTATAACACCGAGGAACAGGCACAGGCGATGGCAGACCGCTTGAACAGCATAGAGCCACCACACACAGCGGAGCTTACCTTGGAAATGTACGATACTGAAAACCCCGACATTTTTAAGGTCAAGGAAAACAGCTATTTAGTTTCAGCCGAGGTAAATGCCCCGCAAGAAATATGGGAGCGTTTTGCAAGCAAGGGGCTTGTTCCAAAGGAGGACAGCCAACAGCGGCTTGTCTTTGAAACGGACGGCAACAACTGGAACAGATTTTATATCCCCGATACCTATGGCAACAAGTGGAACAACATCAATGCCCTTGATGTGCTTACCTCCGAAGAAGTCAAAACCATGTGGGAGGTGGTACAAAAGGTAATCCCTGCCGAGGAAAAGCAAGCCGAAATTCCCCCTATCCCATACACCAAGGGCGATACCGTCTATCTCGAAAACGGTACGCCTTTTTTCATTGAGGAAATCACCGAAAATCAAGTGACCCTGCGTGACCCCTCTTTGTTTTATCCTGTGCTGAGAGCCGAGAGCCGTGACAGCTTTTTGCGGCTTTTGGAGCGTTACCCACAGACTAAAACAGAACAGGAAAAAGCCGAGGACTTCCGTATTACCGATACCCATTTAGGCGAGGGCAATAAACGAGAGAAATTTCAGCGTAACATTGCCGCTATCGCCACCTTGCAGACCCTTGAGCGTGAAAACCGCCCTGCCTCTTCCGAAGAACAGGAAACCCTGTCGCAGTATGTCGGTTGGGGCGGCTTGCCCGATGTTTTTGATGAAACAAAAGACAGTTGGCACGGTGAATACTTACAGCTAAAAGACCTCTTAACCGAGGACGAGTACGAAATGGCAAGGGCAAGTACCTTGGGTGCTTACTACACCTCACCAACGGTCATTAAGGCAATTTATGATGCGGTGGAGCAAATGGGCTTTACCACAGGCAACATCTTAGAGCCTGCCTGCGGCACAGGCAATTTTTTCGGTATGCTCCCCGAAAGTATGCAAGGCTCTAATCTTTATGGTGTGGAGCTTGACAGCATCACAGGCAGGATTGCAAAGCAGCTCTACCCAAGTGCCAATATCGCCGTGACAGGCTTTGAGAAAACAGAACTGCCCGACAGCTTTTTTGACCTTGCAATCGGCAATGTACCTTTTGGCAACTATAAGCTCAGTGAGAAACGCTATGATAGCCAAAACTTCCTCATTCACGACCACTTTTTCGCTAAGGCACTGGATAAAGTCCGCCCCGGCGGTATCGTTGCTTTTGTCACCTCCAAGGGAACAATGGACAAGAAAAACCCCGAGGTCAGACGATACCTTGCACAAAGAGCCGAGCTTTTAGGAGCTATCCGCTTGCCAAACAACGCATTTAGCAAAAATGCAGGCACAGAAGTCACCAGTGATATTATCTTTTTGCAAAAGCGTGACAGCCCCATTGATGTAGATAAGGATTGGATACACCTTGGGCTTGATAAAAACGACATTTCTCTCAACAGCTATTTTGCAGAACACCCCGAAATGATACTGGGTAATATGGAAATGGTCAGCGGTCAGTTTGGTATGGAAAGTGCCTGTGTTCCCATCGAGGGTGCAGAGCTATCCGAACAGTTAAAATCGGCTGCCCGAAACATCGAGGGCGAAATCAGCGAAGCGGAGCTGCCCGATATAGAAATCTCCGAGCAAGTGTCTATTCCTGCCGACCCTAATGTAAAAAACCACACCTACACCCTCGTGGACGGTGAGGTGTACTTCCGTGAAAACAGCCGCATGGTAAAGCCTGCTCTTAACCAAACTGCAAAAGAGCGTGTCACAGGGCTTGTGGAGCTGCGTGAGTGTGTCAATGACCTAATCTATTATCAGCTTGAAGATTTTAGCGATGAAGTCATTAAAACGGAACAGGTCAAGCTAAATCGGCTCTATGATACCTTTACCGCAAAATACGGGCTGATTAACAGCCGTGGCAATGCCCTTGCCTTTAGTGAGGATAACTCCTACTATCTTCTTTGCTCTTTGGAAGATGTGGACGAGGACGGCAAGCTGAAAGCCAAGGCAGATATGTTCACCAAACGCACCATTAAAAAAGCTGCTAATATCACAAGCGTGGATACTCCCTCTGAAGCTCTTGCCGTTTCCATTTCCGAAAAAGCAAAGGTAGATTTGTCCTTTATGGCAGAGCTGACAGGATTATCGGAAGAAGAAATTGCTGCACAGCTTAAAGGGGTTATCTTCCGTGTTCCCGAGCTGTACCACACCGATGCACCGCCCCATTATGTCACAGCAGACGAATACCTTTCCGGCAATGTCCGTGAAAAGCTCCGCACCGCCGAGCTTGCCGCCAAAACAAACGAGGAATACAAGGCGAATGTAGAAGCACTGGAGCAGGCACAGCCCATAGATTTAGATGCAAGCGAAATTGAGGTGCGTATTGGCAGCACTTGGATTGATAAAGAGTATATGCAGGAATTTATGTACGAACTCTTTGACACTCCATATCGCAATCAAGGAAGTATTAAGGTCAATTACTCTAACTTTACCGCTGAATGGAGCGTAACCAACAAGAATTCCATCTACTATGACGATGTTGCCGCCTATGCCACCTATGGCACAGACAGAGCCAACGCATACAAGATTTTTGAGGATACCCTTAATCTCCGTGATGTGCGTATCTATGACACCAAAACCGAGCCGGACGGTAAGGAAATCCGTGTACTCAATATCAATGCCACACAACTTGCACAGCAAAAACAACAGCTAATCAAGGACGCATTTAAGGATTGGATATTCAGAGATGCAGACAGGCGGCAGACCCTTGTAAAGCTCTACAATGAGCGTTTCAATTCCATAAGACCCCGAGAATATGACGGCAGCCATATCAATTTTGTGGGAATGAACCCACAAATCAAGCTCCGTGAACACCAAATCAATGCCATTGCCCATATCCTCTACGGCAATAACACCCTGCTTGCACACGAAGTAGGTGCAGGCAAAACCTTTGAAATGATTGCAGGGGCAATGGAAAGCAAGCGGCTTGGACTGTGCCAAAAGCCACTCTTTGCCGTACCCAACCACCTAACCGAGCAATGGGCAAGCGAGTTTCTAAGGCTTTATCCTGCCGCCAATATCTTGGTGGCCACGAAGAAAGACTTTGAAACGAAAAACCGCAAGAAGTTTTGTGCGAGGATTGCCACAGGCGAATATGATGCGGTAATTATCGGTCACAGCCAGTTTGAGCGTATCCCTGTTTCTTTAGAACGGCAGGAACGCCTGCTCCGTGAGCAGATTGATGAAATTGAGCAAGGTATCCGAGAGGTAAAGGCAAGCGGGGGTGAGGGCTTTACTGTCAAACAGTTTGAACGCACCAAAAAGGGGCTGATTGAACGGCTGAAAAAGCTTGAAGCAAGAGAACGCAAGGATAGCGTTGTTACCTTTGAGCAGCTTGGTGTAGACAGGCTCTATGTAGACGAAGCCCACAGCTATAAAAATCTTTTCACATTTACAAAAATGCGTAATGTGGCAGGCTTATCCACCTCCGATGCTCAAAAATCCAGTGATATGTTCTTAAAGTGCCGCTATATGGACGAGCTGACAGGCGGCAAAGGTACGGTGTTCGCCACTGGAACTCCCGTGAGCAACTCAATGGTGGAGCTTTACACCATGCAGCGGTATTTGCAGTATGACCGCCTTAGAGAAACAGGGCTAATCCACTTTGATGCTTGGGCTTCTACCTTTGGGGAAACCGTCACGCAAAACGAGCTTGCCCCCGAAGGGAAAGGATACCGCCAACGCACACGATTTTCAAAGTTTTTCAATCTGCCCGAGCTTATGTCCATGTTCAAAGAGGTTGCCGACATCAAGACCGCCGATGAGCTGAACTTGCCTACTCCCGAGGTTATCTATGAAACGGTGGTGGCAAAGCCCACCGAAATACAACAGGAACTGGTGCAGGAGCTTTCAGAGCGAGCCGCTAAAATCCATAATGACCGCATAGACCCCTCTATCGACAATATGCTGAAGGTGACCTCAGACGGGCGAAAATTGGGGCTTGACCAGCGAGTGATTAACCCTATGCTGCCCGATGATGAAAACAGCAAGGTAAACACCTGTATAAACAATATTATGCGGATATGGGAGGACGGCAAGGACGATAAGCTGACACAACTTTTGTTCTGCGACCTGTCCACCCCAAAAGGCAGACCAAAACTTGACCTTGTTGCAAAGGCAGGCGGCAGCACCATTAACGGCGTAGAACTTCATGCTCTTGAAGATGCTCTACCCGATGATGTAACAGCTCCCGAAGCACAGTTTAGCGTGTATGAGGATATTCGTGATAAGCTCATCGCAAAGGGTGTGCCTGCAAGTGAAGTTGCCTTTATCCACGAAGCCAATACCGACACACGAAAAAAGGAACTGTTTGCAAAGGTGCGTAACGGTGATGTGCGTGTTCTTCTTGGCAGCACAGCAAAATGCGGTGCCGGCATGAATGTGCAAGACCGACTTGTAGCTTTGCACGATTTAGATTGCCCTTGGCGTCCGGGGGATTTAACCCAACGCTCCGGCAGAATTATCCGTCAAGGAAATCTAAACGAACAGGTAAAAATTTTCCGCTATGTTACCGAGGACACCTTTGATGCCTACCTTTGGCAGACTTTGGAAAACAAGCAGAAGTTTATTTCACAGATTATGACTTCAAAATCCCCTGTTCGCTCCTGTGAGGACATAGACGAAGCGGCTCTGTCCTATGCAGAAATTAAGGCTCTTTGTGCAGGCAACCCAGCGATTAAAGAAAAGATGGATTTGGATATTGAGGTGGCACGGCTGAAGCTCTTAAAAGCCAACCACCAAAGCACAAAATACCGTTTGGAGGACAATCTCTTAAAGCATTTCCCCGAAAGCATTGAGCGAAATAAGGGCTACATCAAGGGCTTTGAGCAAGATTTGATTACACTGGCAGAGCATACCCCGAAAGCCCCACAAGGCGGCGAGCTGCCAAAAGATGATTTTAAGATTACCATTAAGGGCGATGTTCTCACCGACAAGGACAATGCAGGTGCGGCAATTCTTGAAGCCTGCAAGGAGATAAAAAACAGCGACCCTGTGGAAATCGGCAGTTACAAAGGCTTTACCATGTATTTGAGCTATGCCGCCTTTGGAAACGAGCATACCCTCACCCTCAAAGGAGCAATGAGCCACACAGCGAAACTCGGGCTTGATGCAAGAGGAAATCTCACCCGTATCGACAATGCCTTAAACGGTATGCAGGGGCGGTTACAGGCGGTACAAAAGGAGCTTGAAAACCTCTATAATCAGCAGACGGCGGCAAAGGTTGAGGTACAAAAGCCATTTGTGCAGGAACAGGAGCTAAAGGACAAAACCGCACGGCTTGCCGTTCTTGACAAGGAGTTAAACATGAGTGCCATGCGGTCTGCACCCTCAAGGGATAGCGAGGTAGTAGCCAAACGGGAGCGACCCTCTATTTTGGACAGCTTAAAGCAGCCGCCACCAAGAGCCGCAATCACTCCGAAAAAATCAAAGACAGAAAGAGAGGAACGCTAATGGTGAAAAGGCAAAGAGATATACAGCTTCATTTTATGGTATCGCCCGAAGAACGAGGCATGATAAACGAAAAAATGGCGAGCATCGGCACAAAAAACATGGGTGCTTATCTCCGTAAAATGGCGGTGGACGGGCTTATCATTCACCTTCATACCGCCGATGTGAGAGAGCTTGTGAGGTTACTTCGTGTAACCTCCAACAGCCTAAATCAGCTTACCAAACGGGTACACGAAACAGGCAGCATTTACGGTGAGGACATCGAGGATTTGCAAAAAAGCTATGACAGGCTTTGGGGAGCTGCGGAGGAAATTATGCTCCGGCTTGCGGCGATTTGAATTGACAAGATGGACAATATTCCTCGCATCTGTTATGGTAAATACAGATTGATGTAGGGAGGGATTTTTTATGAAAACGATACTTAAAATTATACTGTTGCCGATTACATTAGCACTGAATATCTTGCTTGGAATGTCAAAGTTTGTGCTTCTTTTTGGCAGTGGGCTGCTTGGTGTTTTGTCCTTTTTGTTTTTTATTCTCGGCATCGGCATGATTATTGTGGCAAGCTTTTCACAGGCAATCCCTGCATTTATTGTAGGCTATTTGTTTAGTCCGTGGGGCTTGCCAATGGTAGGCGTATGGATTATAGCAAGAGTGGAAGGCTTCAATGAGTGGCTGAAAGGAATATAGCTCAATAACCAAAATCGGGGCGGTAGCATTTGTGTGCTATCGCCCCGATTTTGCTAAGTAGCAGAAGTTTTTATCATAAAGTAAGGGCGGCAAAGCCGTTTATCTTGACCCTTGCTTTGTGGTGGTACTTCTGCTTTTTTGTTCAGATTATGTTGATGAATTTTCCAGAGATGCGTGGTATAATTTAGAAAAACAGATTTAATTTGGAGGTGCAGTATGCCGGGAATTGCACGCAGAAAGTATGATGGTGAAACCATACGGATACATAAAAAATTAAAACAACCCCTATATCTTATCGCTGAAATTCTACCCTATGAATATGATGAGAAGTTACTTTTGAGTTTTTTCATGGAGCTATACCCTTTTGAATGGAAAGAAATTGTTGAAAGATGCAAGGTTTTTCAAGAAAAGGATAAGTTTCTTAAATCTCATGGCAAAAAAACGAGGTACAAATCACCTTCTCCCGAAAGCTTTTTCTAC
Organism: Vallitalea maricola; assembly: GCF_036985595.1. Classification (NCBI taxonomy): domain Bacteria; kingdom Bacillati; phylum Bacillota; class Clostridia; order Lachnospirales; family Vallitaleaceae; genus Vallitalea; species Vallitalea maricola. Next base: position 102,457 of record NZ_BTPU01000009.1, read on the forward strand.
CATATACCTGTTGTAAGAAATATCTTAAGCGACAATTACAAGAAAAAACACAAAGAGTGTTATGTTGAAGCTGAAAGAGGAGAAAAATATCAGCACTTTAAGCAGAAGCGAAGCAATAAAATCCAACAAAAGAATGCTCAAGTTAATAGCTTTACTGATTTAATGCAAGAGGTCGAACCTTATTATGTGGATGTACTTATTGTTGCCTATCACCAAAAAGGCATAACCACTGAGGGGAAAATAGAAATTTTAAAGGAAATGGGAAAATTTATATGCCCTAAAACAATAGAATTTTTTTACAAAATCAACGACGCAGAACGCAATAACCAAATCCGCCGTACCGCTTTTTTTCATCTTCAGAAAAGTGGACACTATGCGAAGTTAAGAAAAAGTTTCAAAGGAAAGAAAAAGTCCTATATGACCGAAACCACTAAGTTTGATATGACCCCAACGGATTTAGTAGCTCGCCTTGAAAAAGATACTATTCAATGTAAAAAACGATTTGGTGTTTTTATTTCGCATAGTTTCAAAGATGCTGAACTTGTAAAACAAGTTATCTCGATTTTGAATAAGCAAGGATTAACCTGCTATTGCGACTGGTCAAGCGACAATGATTTTTTGAAGCGTAGCTTAGTAAGCGATTATACAAAAGAGGTTTTGAAAAAACGGATTGAGCAATCAGATAAGCTCTTGTTTCTTCGTACCGAAAATTCGATGAATGGTACTACTGTAAACTCTCCTTGGATAGAGTTAGAATTGCTGCACTGTCAAACTCTTGGAAAACCAATTTACTGTGTTGATTTACTTGATGACAAAGTGACTTTACCATATATATTCGTTAAACAGGATATTAAAAATAAAAACATTTCTTGGGAGGTAAAAGATGAATGATAATATAGAAGTTAAAATTCGCTATTTAGAGATGATACAAAATATAATGACAAGAATGTCAACCAATTCATTTATGTTAAAAGGTTGGGCTGTAACTTTGATTGCGGGTATTTTTGCTTTGTCGGCTAAAGAAGCTAACCCTATGTATTTTTTACTTGCCTATGTACCTGCTATATTGTTTTGGCTTTTAGATGCCTATTACTTGATGTTAGAAAGACAATATAAACATTTGTATAATTTAAGCACCGAGAAGGCAGTTTCTGATATTGACTTTAAGATAAAACGACCTAAAGCAAATTGGGAAAATAAAACTTGTTATTGTCAATGTTTGATGTCAACAACGGAGCTTTTCTTTTATGTCCCCACTGCCATACTTGTTGCAATCGTTGTTATTTTAGGTCAAAATATATTATAAGCGTTGTAGATGTTATAAATGAGAGTTGCCAGACTGGCAACTCTTTTTTCTTGCCCCAAAGGAGGTGTTATTATCGCTACCACAAGGCTTATTTCCATGCACCAAAACAAAGGAAAATCCATTGCAGATTGCCTTGCTGACCGTACCGACTATGCGAAAAATCCCGACAAAACAAATGACGGTGAGTTGTTGTCCTCTTACGAATGTGACCCTAAAACCGTGCAAGCTGAGTTTATGCTCTCTAAGCGACAATATGATGATATTACCGGCAGAAAACAAGCAAGCAATGTCATTGCCTATCAGATACGGCAATCCTTTAAGCCGGGGGAAATAACACCCGAGCTTGCCAATAAAATCGGTTATGAACTTGGCACGAGCTTCACCAAAGGCAACCACGCTTTTATCGTTGCCACTCACATAGATAAATCCCATATTCATAATCACATTATCTTTAATTCCACCTCCCTTGACTGCACAAAAAAGTTTCGTGATTTTCTTGGTAGTGGTCGGGCGATTGCCAAAATATCAGACCGCATTTGCCTTGAAAATGGGCTTTCTATTATTGAAAATCCCAAACGCTCCAAAGGGCATTATGGCAAGTGGCTTGGTGATAAAAAGCCCCTCTCTCATTCTGATAAATTAAGACAGACCATAGATGAAGTGCTTGCTAAAAAGCCTACAACCTTTGACGAGTTTTTACAGCTCATGCAGGGTGCAGGCTATGAAATAAAAAGTGGCAAGCACTATGCCTTTAAGGGTGCGGAGCAAAAGAAATTTATCCGTCTGCGTTCTCTCGGTGAGGGATATTCCGAAGATGAACTCAAGGCAATCATTGAGGGTAAAGCTCTCCAAAGAGAGGTTAAAAAGTCCTCTGTTAAGCAACCGAAACGGCAAGAAAAATCAATTAATCTGCTTGTGGATATACAGGCAAAATTACAGCAAGGCAAGGGCAAAGGCTACGAACAATGGGCAAAAATTTTCAACCTAAAACAAATGGCACAGACGGTCAATTTCTTGCAGGAACATAAGCTCCTTGCTTATGCCGATTTAGAGGAAAAAGCAAAGAAATGTACCGCTACCTTTGACGAGCTGAACACGCAAATCAAGACTGCTGAAAAGCGTATGGCAGAGATACAAGTGCTAAAAAAGCACATCATCAACTATGCTAAAACCCGAGATGTTTATACCGCCTACCGCAAGGCAGGCTACTCCCAAAAGTTTTTTGAGGAACACCGTGCCGAGCTGACATTGCATAAGGCGGCAAAGGCGGCTTTTGAGGAACTTGGTGTGAAAAAGCTCCCCACAGTTAAGACCCTGCAAGCCGAATATGCCGACTTGCTTTCAGAGAAGAAAAAGGCATACGGACAGTACCATGCAGTGAAAAAAGAAATGCAGGATATTCTGACTGCCAAGGCGAATATTGACCGACTTTTAGGACTGGAACAGGAACAAAAGGCAAAAGAAAACTCACAGGAACAGCGGTAAGCCGCACTGTGAGTTTATAGCACCGTTTACGGGGCGTAGCACGATGATTTATCATCGTTTCAGTGGGGATTGGGGATACTGCCCAACAAGCAAAAGCAACGAGGTGTGTACCGAGTTGCCCTGCTTGCCACTTTTGTTTATGATTAAGCTTGTATCTTTGTGCGAAAATTGAATAAAGACATTGCTTATGATAAAATATCACTAAATTCACAAATAATATTAACATAATGGATTAAAGCTTCATTAAAGATTTTTATGTTACTCTATATAAGAGTTTATAGAGATTGGAGGAAATAGATGAGAATACTGCTTGTTGAAGATGAACGACACATGGCACAGGCTATTGCCAAAGTGTTAGAAAAGAACAACTACACCGTAGATTTAGCTCATGATGGAGAATATGGACTTGATTGTGCATTGTCTGGCATATATGATATCGTAGTTCTTGATATTATGCTGCCAAAAATAAATGGGCTTGATGTTTTAAAGGCAATGCGCAATGAAAACATTGCCGTTCCCGTATTGCTTTTAACTGCCAAAGGAGAAACGGAGGATAAGGTAAAAGGGCTTGATTTTGGTGCCGATGACTATTTAGCAAAGCCATTTATAACAGATGAGCTTTTAGCAAGACTTCGTGCTTTAGCAAGGCGTAAAGGAGACATTGCAACAAGTGATACCCATTCGTATGGAGATATTTCTCTTAATCCTAATACATTAAATTTGTATTGCCACAAAAATTCTTTTAATCTAACATTAAAAGAAAGTCAGATTATTGATTTACTTATTCAAGCCAAAGGAAATGTAATTTCTAAAAACACTATCATTGAGAAAATATGGGGCTTTGATAGTGAAGCTGAAGATAGCCATGTTGAGGTTTATATATCTTTTTTACGAAAGAAGTTAAAATCCTTATCAGCAAAAACATCTATAAAAACTATTAGAGGTTTGGGCTATTCACTACAAATCGAGGAGGGTATATAGAATGTTTAAGCAGTTAAAAAGAAAAATTGTGCTTATTAATATGATAACCCTTTCGGTTGTAATGCTTATATCTTTTGCAACCATTCACTGCATCACTTATTTTAATATTCAAAGTCAAAATAAACTTAGAATGGAAAGCATTGTAGCAAGCACGCAAAGATTAATGGAACTGTCACAAAATAGTGGAGTAATTAGCACACAAGTGTTTGGCGAGTATCTACATGGATTTGGTATTGTAGTTGATGAAGCAGGACAGGTGGTTTTTGATAGCTCTTTTGGTACCATTCCATCATCGAATTTAGAAGAAGTTATTGGAGATATAAAAAAAGAAAATAAAGAATCCGGCGAAGTTACTCTATGCGGGGAAAAGTATAAATACATGGTTTCTGTTGTTGCTGCTACCGTTAAATTTGATGATAGTGACACCAATATAAATCCAAAAATTGAATCCCTTTATCAATTTAGCTTTTTGAATATAACTGACTCAAACAATACGTTAGTTCAGCTACTTGTTACATTCGTAATCGTTGGCTTGACAACGCTAATTATTATTTTTTGCATCAGTTTATACTTTGCAAAGCAGTCTACTCTACCAATTGAACAATCATACAGCAAACAAAAGCAGTTTATACAAGATGCTTCTCACGAGCTTAAAACACCTCTTGCAACTATTAGAGCTAATTTAGATGCAGTAAATTCAAATCCAGAGGAAACAGTGGCTATGCAGAAAAAGTGGCTTAGTTTTATTTCTTTGGAAGTGGAACGAATGACAAAACTTGTATGCGACCTACTTTATCTTGCAAGGAGCGAATATGGACAATCGCCAACTAATAATACCAAAGTTGATTTAAGTAAATTGGTTGACAGTACCTCAGCTTCAGTTGAAGCAGTTGCTTTTGAAAAAGGCATTGTTTTTGAAATAGAAAAACAAGCCGATATATTTATCATAGGCGATGAGGAAAAAATATTGCAGGTCATTAAAATCCTATTTGATAATGCCATTAAGTATAACAAAGTAAGTGGCGTAGTTAGAATACAACTAACCCAAGATAAATCCAACGTCTTTCTTTGTGTTTCTAATACAGGTGAAGGAATTGCGAAAGAGCATATTCCTAAAATTTTTGATAGATTTTATAGGGTGGATGAGTCAAGAGAACATGACGGTAGTTATGGCTTAGGGCTTTCCATCGCAAAAAATATAATAGAAAATATGAGTGGAGAAATCACTGTTCATAGCATTCTAGGCGAACAAACCACTTTTACCGTGAAATTCAAAAAATAATCAAGGAGATTTAATATGCAAGCTATTATGGAAACTTTATTTGATGTAGTTTATCTAACTACTGTTATAACCTTGGGAGTTCTGATGATTAAGAACGCAAAAGGAAACAAGCAATACACCCTATTTGGAATTATGGCAGTTGTGCTTGGTCTGGGTGATTCTTTTCACCTTGTTCCTCGTGCAATAGCTCTTTGCACCACAGGGCTTGAAAACTATACGGTATCGCTTGGTATTGGCAAGTTTATAACTTCCATTACCATGACAATCTTTTACATCATTTTATATTATGTATGGAGAAAGCGTTATGATGTTAAAGGAAAACAAAGCTTAACCCTTGCGGTTTATGCTATGGCAATTATTCGTATTGTGTTGTGTCTATTCCCTCAAAATGAGTGGATAAGTGCTAATCCTTCACTCGCTTGGGGCATTTATAGAAATATTCCATTTGCAATTATGGGAATTATCATTATTGTTCTTTTCTATAACAGTGCAAAAGAAAATAATGATAACCCATTCAAATATATGTGGCTTACTATAGTGCTTAGCTTTGCCTTCTATATTCCTGTTGTCCTATGGGCAGATGTAAATCCATTAATCGGTATGCTCATGATTCCCAAAACCTGTGCCTATGTTTGGACTGTTTGGATTGGATTTAGCGATATGAAAAGAAGAAAATAAAGCAAATACAATTTAGTTTGTGTCAAATGCAACAGCTTGAGAAATTAACTTTTCTTTAGCTGTTGTATTTTTTTGTTTTCATTAAGGGTTCATTAAAGCTTCGCATTTTATAATTTGTATTGTAAAGAAAATCAGTACAAAGGAGCTATGATGTGAAGATTAAAATATTTAAAAATAAAAAGATTTTGGCAGGAATAATTGCAATAAGCGGCATTATCGGAATAGGCATATTCCTTTTATTTACACCACAGGAAACTCAAACTACCGTTCGTGAGCGTGAATATATGGCAAAGAAAGATAACATTACAGTTGGAGTAGAAACAAGTGGTCAGATAAATACTTTGCCTAATCTACACACTTTTGCAGAAAATACGGTTATTGACAATGTGTTTGTAAAGCTTGGTAGCGAAGTCAAGAAAGGCGACAAGCTTGCATCTATTTCGCAGGAAAATTTGGAAGAGCTTATCAAGGCTGCAAAAGATGAACTTTCCGATGCGAAAGCCGCACTGCTTTTGGCCTCAAGTGCCAAAGATGTGCTGCTAAAGCAAAATGACAAAAACAAGCAAGATGGAATTAATAGCATTCAGCAAGATTATGATATGAAGCTCTCCATGCTTTATAGTGAAAAATCTCGGTTAGAAAAAGCAATTCATGATTATGAAGTTAAAATTTCAGAGCTTACAAAACAAATTTCTGATTTATCTTCGCTGGTAAAAGACACTGCAAACATAGTGGAGTCCCTGCAATCTAAAATTAACGCTAACATCATTAAGATAGGCGAGCTGAATGAAAAATTGTTGAAGATTGATGATGGTTCAAGTGATAGAAAATATTTAAATAGTAGAATATTGGATGTTCAGTTTGAAATACAAGGGATAAGCGATTTAATTAGTGATAAAGAGGTTTTGGCTAACAAAAATCAAATATCCATTCAAAACTTAAATAACGAAATTCTCGACATAAACAAGCAAATTGACGAGCTTTTAAAACTGGTAGAGCAAACGGAAAATGAAGAAGAGAAAGAAATACTAAATAGTCAAATTCAGCTCTTAAAGGATACCGCGAAGAGCAAAATAGAAAAGATAGATGAGCTTTCATATAAAAAGGAATTGTTGCAGCTGAAAGATAAACTTGCCGAAAGAAAGAAGGAACTAAAGAACCTTCAAGTAAATCTGAATTATATTGATGACGGCTCAGAAGAAGCCACTTTAATACGCCTTGAAATAACAAAATTGCAAAACCAAAATACCACTTGGCAGCAAGAAATAGATACACTTTTGAAAGATAAATCTGTTGCTGAGTTAGAACAATTAAAAAACGAAAAAGCGACTGCCGAAGTTTCTCTCGAAAAAGCCTATACGGATTTTTCACTAAAGCTTGAGGAAATTCAAAGGACAGAAAAGCAGTATAATCAGGCGGTTGAAAGCCAAGGAAAAGACAACACTTTTTCTGATTATAAAGTAAACGAAGAACTAAAAGCGATTAACGAAAACATTTCCAAAGCAAACAGAAATACAGGCTATGCACAAGATAAATTGAATAAGCTGATAGAACTGCAAAATAATCCCGTTCTATATGCACAAATGGATGGCATTGTTACTTCACTCAATTACAAGACTGGGGATATGGTTGCAGATGGAAAAGCCGTATGCACCATTGGAAAGGTTAGTGAAATTACAATTACAGTTCCTGTAAGTGCTGTGGATATTGGAAGCGTTGCACCCGGGCAAAAAGTAAATATTTTTGTTGATGCATTTGCCGAGCAAAAATTTACAGGCACCGTTACCGAAAGGCTTCTTGTAGCAAATGACAATGGAGATTACCCTGTCACCATTACCCTTGACCAAACAGAGCAGATGGTGCTTCCGGGTATGAAAGCTTTTGCAACAATTATTTTAAAGGAAAAACAGGATATTTTGACAATCTCAAACAAAGCGATATTGCTTGAGAATGGTGAGCAATATGTAAATATTAAAAATGAAGACGGCGAACTTGTAAAAACGAAAGTGGTTACCGGATTTTCAGATGGTCGAATTAGTGAAGTGATAAGTGGGCTATCTGAAAATGATGTCGCTGTGGTACAGGAGTAGCCTATGAGATTAAGTGAGATTTTTCATATTGTTTATATCAATATGACTCAAAACAAGTTTCGCCTACTTTTAACGACCTTGGGTATTATTGTGGGTACGATTACCATTATCTTAGTAATTGCAATAGGCAAAGGTGGCGAGCTGGAAGCCGCAAAACAGTTTTCTAATCTGTCTGCTGACACGGTTTATGTCAACTTGGACTATGGAGCAGTAGGACAGAACAGAGATGTTAGCACTGTCCAGAAGTTATCAGTTGACATTATTGAAAAAATCAAAGAAGAAAGCTCTGCTTTGCAAGGCTTGTATCTTAGAGCTAATGTTTTCAAAGAAGTTCAATTTAAAAGTACTAAGCTATCCTCCAGTTTGGTGGGGGTGACTAATGGCTATGCTCAAATCTCTAACATTCAATTTGAGCAAGGTGCAGATTTTAGCGAATACGATTTTGAGGACGGAGAACGAGTAGCTGTTATCGGAAGCAAGCTTGCTGAAAAATTATTTGGAGCAGATGAACCCGTTGGCAACTACTTAAAAATCGGTGACTTTAGATATAAGGTAATAGGGCTGTTAAAACGAAGTGAGGACGGCTTACAGGGAGTAGACACAGATAGCAGTATATTTGTACCTTATGCGGCTATGGAGAAAGATAAATTCCTTGATAAATACACCACCACACAGGCGGTTGGAAAGGCTGTTAGTATTCAAAGCGTAGAGCTTGCTAAAAAAGAAATAAAAAGCACATTAGGATATTACATGGATGATGCCAACCTATACTCTGTTTCTGATGCCGGAACAAGAATTGAAGCGGCAACCGCTTCTGCAACCACGATGAAACTTCTTTTGGTCTCCGTTGCTTTGATTGTCTTTGTAGTTGGCGGCATCGGTATTATGAATGTTATGTTCGTAACGGTAAAAGAGCGTACAAAGGAAATAGGTATTTTGAAAGCACTGGGAGCAAAGGAAAAAGATATTCTATTGCAATTTTTGATTGAAGCTTTTTGTATCGGCGCTTTTTCCGGGATTGTTGGGGTAGCACTAAGTTTTTTTGCCATAGCCTTAATGAGATATACAGATATACCCGTCTATCCAACATTAGAGGGTAAAATGATTGCTTCGCTGTTTGCAGTGGCAACTAGCACAATTTTTGGATTTTATCCAGCTTACAAAGCTTCGATGTTAATGCCCGTTCAGGCATTGGCTGAAGAATAAACTAAAAACTTAATTTAAAGGAGTTAACACAATGAAAAAAATTATATTAATGGCGGTAGCCGCAACACTTGTACTTACACTTGCTGCTTGCTCAAATGGAGCAAATAATTCAAGCAAACCAAATCCACAGCCGGAATCATCACAAGGCGAACAGGAACAAACAGCAAAAATCCAAACCTATATAGGGGAGGTTAAAGACAAGGTCGGAAACGATATTACACTTAGCGTGGGTAATCTCATTCTTGAGAATGAAAATGGTGATGGACAGGGTATGATGATTGACGAAAATGGTAATCAGGTTCCTATCGAAGGTGGCATAGGCGATAACGCAGGCGGACAGACCATTATGATTCCCGCTCCTGATGATGGTGGCGCAGATGGAAATTCCACAGATGGCAGCGAAATTGAAAAGCTTCCTATTGAATTTACAGGTGAGGTCAGAGATTTTACCATTCCTGCCGGTGCAAAGGTTATCAATGCAATGGGTAAAGAAACTACGCTAGATAGCATCAAAAAGGGTAGTTTGGTGCAGCTGATTATCAACGAAACCAGTGGTGTAGTTGAAAGTGTCATGGTCTGGTAATTTCATGATTAGCTTAGAAAAAGTTAATAAATCCTATCACATGGGTGCTTCTTCCCTTCACGTTTTAAAGGACGTATCTATGCAGGTAGCAAAAGGCGAATTTGTTTCTATCTTAGGTGCTTCTGGTAGTGGAAAGTCTACATTAATGAATATTATTGGATGCATGGATACTTTAGATACAGGTAGCTATATTATTGATGATATTTGTGTTGAGAACAGTGATACAAGTATTCTTGCAACTATCAGAAATGAAAAAATAGGGTTTATTTTTCAAAAATATCACCTCATTCCTAAGTATACTGTTGAACAAAATGTAATGATGCCTCTGCTTATCCGTGGAACAGAAAGAAATATTGCAAAGAATAGTGCAAAAGATATTTTGGAAATGGTAGGGCTTTCAGACCGAGGACAGCACAAACCAAGCGAACTTTCCGGTGGTCAGCAACAGCGTGTTGCCATTGCAAGAGCATTGATTACAAAGCCAGCCATACTACTTGCCGATGAGCCAACAGGTGCATTGGACTCCAAGACTGGTAAGGAAATACTGGCACTATTTAAGGAACTTAATAGCCAAGGAAACACAATTATACAAATTACCCATGATACAAGTGTAGCCAAGGCAGGTGGAAGAATTTTGACTTTGGTAGATGGTGTGCTTACCTAAATGTTTTAATTAGTGAGTTAAGAAATCATGTTTTGAGGTATTAGAATGAAAAAGCAAAAAAATTACTATCTGAAAAAATCAAGTTCTTTATACCTTGGCATGTTCTATTAACATCTCCAAATAATTATTTACAATATAAATATACCCATGCCCGATTGAGATTTTATGAATTTCAGTCGGGCATTTTTGCGTTCATAGCCTCTCGGTGTCGTTCACCTCCCACCGTCCTTTCAAATTCAGCTCTTAACCAAAATTTGAAAGGAGGGTACAGCCATGAAAAAAATAAACCTAAAAGATTACTATGACCATATCGTCATAGATACCTATATTGACATTCCCAATGAGGTGTTTGACATCTTTGAAGAACACCGCAAAGCAGAACAAGCCTACCAAAGCCGCATACGCTACCACAAAGCCTACTACTCTCTTGACCGTGGTGACGGTATCGAACATAGTGCCTTATTCGTATCCCTCTCGCCCGATGAGATTTACGAACGCAAGCTCACAACCGAACAACTCCACGCTGCCATTGCCACATTGCCGGACAAGCAGGCAAAACGCATTTACGCTCATTATTTCTTGGGCATGAGTAAGACCGCTATTGCCAAAGCCGAGGGTACATCAGCAAGTAGCGTGAAAGATGCAATTCGTAGAGGGCTATGCAGTTTAGAAAAGTATTTGAAAAATAATTTGTAAGCTGCCCACGTCGTTTGCCCCTCTTTTTCTAAAGGTATATGAGAGGAAGTTTTTTCTCTGATATTCCTAACAGCATAATTGCTCTTTGACAATTTCATATACGATATTTTGAGTACATAACTTATGTGAGCCGAAAGGCAAAGCGACTTAACAGACATCGCCATGATAACGGTATGGGGAGGTGAATATAATGCCATTGGAGCGATAAAATGGACTGTTAGACCGAGTTTGGCACACTCGTCCGCAATGACCCACATAAGGAATAATGATACTTCGTGACGTTCCGCCCCCAAGACGATAGAAACAGGGGGAGTTCCTGCGGTATGCGTAGCTTCTGAAAGGACAAGCTACGGTACTGTGGGGCTATGATGGCTGTGCCAACAGCAACTCAAAATATCCCCTTTGTCGGGGGTGCGTGGCAAATACGGCAAACTACGATAAAACAAAATAGACCGTAACACTCTATTTCTGTTCCAAAGAAAAGGTGTTGCGGTCTTTCTATTTATAAATATGATTTCTCGAAAGGAGGTCAAAACATGAACGCTAATGCAATTCACACAGGCAACAAATTCGGACTAACCGTTGATGAAGCTGCCGCTTACACAGGTATAGGCAGAAATACACTGCGAATGTTGATAAAGCACGGAAAATTACCTGTGCTTTTTGTTGGCAGAAAAAATGTTATTCGTACAGATGTGTTAGAGCAATTTTTGACTGCCAATCAAGGGATAAATCTCTTAGATATGGAGCGAGTGAAAAGCTTATGAGAAAACAAAAAATAAAACGGCAAAGTTGTATGGGTGATGTTTTTCCTTTATAATTGTGGTATCACATTACAACAGTGACCTTTGCCGTATCGAAAGGAGAATATATTATGGCAAAAGGTTCTGTTAGGAAAAAAGGAAAGAAGTGGTACTATCGCTTTTATGTAGAAGATGCAAGCGGTAATCGCATACAAAAGGAAATGCCCGGCACGGAAAGCAAGAGCGAAACAGAAACTCTACTCCGCAAGGCTATGGAGGAGTATGAAAATCAAGCGTTTGTTGCAAAGGCTTCTAATCTTACACTCAGCGATATGTTAGATATGTGGATTGATGAAGAACTTACCCCAAGCAAACGCAGTAACGGCACTGAACGGTCATATCTGAATACAGCCAACCGCATTAAGCAACATTCCATTGGTAAGAGAAAGTTAAAAACAATTACAGCAGAGCATCTTCAAAAGTTTTTCGACTCTCTTTCCTCTGCTCAACCATTATCAAATGGAAATAAGTCTAAGCCACTGTCAGCAGGCAGTCTAAATGTATATGCAGCAGTCATGCGTGGAGCGTTTCGGTTTGCTGTGTTTCCAAAACAGCTCATTACCTTTAATCCTATGCAATATGTGGTGCTTAGAGGAAATCAAGATGATTATGAGATGTTCAGCAGCGATGAAGATGGAGAAGCAGGAAAATCCCCAGTAGTGACTGACGAGCAATTCAAGCAAATGTCAGAGTATTTGCAGGGAATAAACAATCCGGCATTGTTCCCCATACAAATTGCTTACTACACAGGGTTAAGGCTTGGTGAGGTTTGTGGCTTGACTTGGCAGGATATTGACTTAGAGGGAAAATACTTAACAGTTAGGCGTAGTGTGTGTTATAATAACACTCGGAAGGCTATGACTATCGGACCGACAAAACGCAAAAAGATACGCACCGTGGATTTTGGAGATACATTGACCAACATACTGATACAAGCAAAAAAGGAACAGCAGAAAAATAGAAAGCAGTATGGTGAGTTATATAGCCAAAACTACTATACCATAGAAAAAGTCAAAAACCGCACTTACTATTATCTTCATTCAAAGCCTGTGACAAGCAGTGTGCCGGAAGAATACAATGACATTTCCCTCGTTTGTCTGCGACCAGATGGAACATTAGAAGCCCCAAGAACAATTACAGGTATGTGCCTTACCCTCAAGAAAAGAATTGAAGGCTTAGAGGACTTCCATTTTCATCAACTCAGACACACATACACCAGTAAGCTGTTGTCAAATGGAGCTGCACCGAAAGATGTGCAAGAGCTGTTAGGGCATTCGGATATTAACACAACTATGAACATTTATGCCCATGCTACAAGAGAGTCAAAACGAAACTCTGTGATGCTACTGGAAACGGCTACGATTTAATTTGAAAGCATACTTTCCCTTGTAGATTTCTGATAAGGGAAAAAACAAGGGAAATAAGGGATAAAACCCCTAAGAAAACCCCCATAAACGCAGTGTTTTCAAGGGTTAAGGCGAAAGGGGTAAAGAAAATTTATATAAGAATACTTCTTAAAATGAGTACATCATGATATTTCTTTAGGATTCTTGAAACAATGATAACAGACAGGTACGTACTTCTCAAGTCCTCCAATATCAATAGGTTTACCCTCATATACCGGCTTACCATCAACAAGTTTTAAGTTATGGGTAGCCTTATTATTGCAAAACCAACAAACAGTCTTTATCTCTTCTAGTTTATCGGCAAGTTCAAATAGTCTTTTACTTGCATCAAATAACTCTAACGTATAACTAACTCTAAGACCATAGCAAATGACTGGTGTATTATACTCATCAACAATTTCTCTAAGTTGATCGATATGTTTAGGTTTTAACATTTGGCATTCATCCACAAGTATACAATCAATATTATCTTTTTGTTTACGATGGGAAACATACAAATTATAGATATTTGTACCATCATCTATTAGCTCTGCTGGCATTTTGAATCCTGCTCTCGTTGAAACATAGCCGTCACTTCTAGTATCTATTTTAGGGATTAATAGTAATACTTCTTTGCCTTGAGTTTGATAATTATGAGCTGTAGCTATAAGGTTCAAAGATTTTGCAGAAAAAACAGTGCCGTATTTGAAAAACAACTTAGCCATATGTATTCTCCTAACATTAATTATTGAAACTAATTTTTTCATCCATTATATATTATGACATATATTAATTTTTATCTCAAGAATGTTTTTCCTTAGGTCTTTTAGCCTATTTTTAATCATTATATTATAGGACTATATAATCATTTTAAACTTTTTTCAATTTTTTTGTAACCTTTTGGGGTGTTTAACATCTTATATAATAGAGGGAGTATTTTAATACATACTCATTAAATTTGTAAAAACAACTAGAGCAATGCCCTTTGTTCTAAGAAAAGTACCTTTAGGAAGGTACCAGTACACTTATTAAAAAGCAGTATACATATATTGCTGTTCCGGTCAAAACCATGAAGTTGCCCTGCTTCATGGTTTTGGTATATATGTAAAATTTTAATTATTTTTGGAAGTTATCCACATTTTTCCTGTTGATAACACCATTTTCTTGGGGATAACTTTAATAACTATACACAATTTTGTCATGCCTCAAATTAAAATATCGTTATATATCCATAAAAATAATTTTTTAAAAATATATGAAAAGGTTAATTTCTTAACAAAGTTAAGATGCTCCTTTACTTCTATAAATAATTAATCCAAATTATTATGTCGTTTTTTGTCCTTGTGGATAAAAATTTGTGGATAAAATTTGTCTTTTCATTTTTTACCAGTATAATTATTATCATAATTTCCCAAAATATATATGAAAGTATAAAAGAATTTTAACATACATTGTTATTATCCTTTATTTGTATTAAAAATTAATTTTTAGTGTATTTAGGAAGGAGATTTAATCAATGAAATTTGCAACAGGTTTAATAGTAGGAAGTGTAATTGGTGCATCATCATTGGCACTTATGAATATGGACAAACGTGATATGCGTAAAGTGCAAAGAAAAGGCAAAAAAATGATGAATAAAGCCGAAAGATTAATGGATGATTTAAAAGAAATGATGTAATATATGTCTCTATTTTAAAAGGCTCCCACCACATACATAATATATGGTGACAGCCTTTTATTTTTAGTAATTTCAGCTTTTAAAAACTTTTAATAAGAGATTATAGATTGTGTTAATGTTTTCTTCATCATCACCTATAGTGATATCATTTTGTTCTAGGAATACGTCTTCTCCAGAAAACTCATATGATAATATCACCAAAAGGTTTTGCCAGATGACAAAGGTCATTTTATCTTTTGGTTTATCTATAATACCTTCATTGACTCCTAGCTGAATTATTTCTTCTAAGAGATTATATAACTTCATTCTAATTCCAAGCATAATATTTTTGATTTGTTCATGAATATCTACCTTGGATTTGAAGGTCTTATCGCATTCGCTTATCATGAATATGAAATTAGTATTTCCTTGTCTTATAGTTGCTATAATTATTCTTATAAGGCCTTTTATGGTTATTTCGAAACCCTTATTATCAGTAAATAACCTTTGTTGAATTTCTTCTACATATTTTTCTCCCATATAATTGATAGTCTTATATATGAGTTCATCTTTGCTGTTAAAATATTCATATACGGTACTTTTACCAATATTAGCCTCATTAGCAACCTTAGATATAGTAAGTCCGTTAACGCCTTCTCTTATCATAATTGTCATAGCAGCTTCATATAACAGGTTTTTCTTGCTCATCATCTATCTATCCCTCTTTTATAAATATAATACTACGCTTTTTTTGAAATCTTCTTTTTGAATCCATAAAATATTGAGTAGATGACTGGTACAATTATTAGTGTTAAGAATGTAGACATTATCAATCCACCAATAACTGTTACACCTAGTGGAGCAATCATTTCTGCTCCCTCACCAATACCTAGAGATATTGGAATTACAGCCAATATAGTTGTTAGAGCTGTCATTAGAATAGGTCTTATTCTAACACTTCCAGCTTCTATTATAGCATCTTTTGTAGGTTTTCCAACTTTTATTAATTTATTTATATAATCCACTAATACGATACCATTATTAACAACAATACCAGCTAACACAATCATACCTAAGAATGCTACTATACTAAGTGGTGTTCTAGTTATGAATAATGCTATAAATGCTCCTGTAAATGCTAGTGGCACACTGAATAAGATAATGAATGGATATAGGAATGATTCAAATTGTGATGCCATAATCATATATATTAGTACTACACCTAAAAGCAATGCTAATAGCAGACTTACAAAAGCATCCTGGATCTCTTTATTTTCCCCGGCATTTTCAATACTATAACCATCAGGTATATCTATCTCTTTTAATTTCTCGTCTAAAATCTTACCAACATTACCGGCACTTACTCCTTTTTCTAGTTTACTGGTAACACTGATGACTCTCTTTTGATTAGTTCTATTAATTGAAGTATAACCTACTCCTTCTTCAATCTCTGCTATATCTCCTAATTTAACAGTTTTACCTGTCATAGAAGTAAATGGCAGTTCTTCAATATCCTTTGTCTGAAGCTCAGTATCAGATGTCTTATTAACATAAACATCTACTTTTTTACCACCTAAATCAAGTGTTGTAGCTTTAACATCTGTCAATCTTTGTCTTATTGTACCTGCCACAGCAGCTGTAGTAATACCAAGAGGTCCTGCTACTTCTCTGTTTAATGTAATATTAAGCTCTGGTGCCCCTTTTGAAATACCATTATCAACCTCAACTGTTCCATCAATATCTTCAACAATAGCTGCAACTTCCTTAGCCAGTTCTTCTAATTTATCAAAATCAGTACCAGCTATATCAACTTGAACAGGTACAGTGGAGAAAGCCATCATATTAGATACTGCGTTTACTTCTAAATCACACTCTACCTTACCTGATATACTGTTTCTTATATCATCGGAAATTTCCTGAGTACTTTTATCTCTTTCTGACTTAGGAACAAGGATTAAGTTGAGTGTACCACTATCTGCTGATCCGCCTCCCATGAGCTGACCCATTCCTCCGCCACTACCTACAGAAGTACTGATAGTCTCTATTTCATGGAAATCAATAAGTATATCTTCTATTTCTTTTATCTTTGCTACTGTATTATTATACGTAGTACCTTTTGGCATTGAAGCGGTAATTGTTATCTGACCTTCATCAGTAGTAGGCATTAGTTCTGTTCCTATTGTCATAGCTCCAAAGATACTAGCTACAAATAAGATGATTGTTAGTATAACAACTAAAGCTCTATGTTTCAAAGATCCTTTTAATAATCTTACATATAAATTTCTAAATCCGTCCATCGCTTTATGATGAGTGCTTGTATCTGGTTTTTTGATAAGTTTTGATGATAACATTGGTACTAATGTCAAAGCAACTAATAAACTGGCAAGTAATGTAAGTGTAACAGTTATAGCCATTTCTTTGAATATTTGTGCTGTCATACCCTGAACGAATATAACAGGTAAGAATACTGCTATGGTTGTTAGTGTTGAAGCTATGATAGCTCCTGATACCTGTTTACTTCCTTCTATAGCTGCTGAAACTCTGGATTTTCCTTCTTTTCTCATTCTATAGATATTCTCTAGAACAACTACCGCATTATCCACCAGCATACCGGTTCCAAGTGCCAATCCACCTAATGATACAACATTTAGGGAAATACCACTTAACCATATGAATGTAAATGATACAATTATACTAATAGGTATTGCTACACCAATAACAATGGTTGGTCTTAGATCCTTCAAGAATATGAATAAGATCAATATTGCAAGTATAGCTCCTACTATAGCATTAACAGTAACAGAAGAAACCATATCGTTAATATACTTGGCTTGGTCTAATGTAACCAATATATTCATGTCTGGGTATTCTTCTTTTATCTCATCTATAGTATCATTAACTTTTTTAGAAACATCTGTAGTATTGAATTCTGTTTGTCTCTGAATCATAAGTGAAATACTGTCTTCACCATTAACTTTGGAATACATTTTACTGTTCTGGGCTACTTCTTTTATTGTTGCAAGATCACTCAATCTTATAGTAGTAGTTTCCATTTTTATTTCAGGCATAGGCATATTGTCAGAAATAGTATTTGGCATTTCATTTGGATTAGGCATCATGCCAGTATTTGGAGCCCCATTAGAGTCCTGTGGCTTGTTGCCATTTTCTTTTTGTTGTTTTAACATTTCCCATACATCTGCTTTTTCACCTTGTATAACAGGAACAGGTATTTCCAATAAGATAAAATCTTCAATATCTTCTATACTGTCAAACTTACCTATAGTACGGATTGTTACATCCTTGTCTCCTTCGGTAATCTGTCCAGCAGGCATATCAAAATTGGAACCTTGCAATAGTTTAGATATCATATCACTATCAATACCTAACAGTTCGATTTTATCTGAATCCAGTGTAACTTCAACTTGCTTCTTAATATCTCCATTGATAGTTACAGAAGCTACACCTTCTATTCTCTCTAATCTTGGTTTAACGATATTTTCTACAAAATCTCCTACTTCTGACATATCACTGCCTTCTTTGGTAACAGCAAATCCCATGATAGGCATCATACTTGGATTGAATTTTATAATCATAGGAGAACCTACTTCGTCTGGAAAATAACCAGTGACCATATCGAGCTTTTCCCTCATATCCAACATTGCTACATCCATGTTAGTTGATTCATTAAATTCTACTATAACTATAGAATTATGCTCTGATGAAATAGATTGTATTTTCTTCACATTCTGCACAGTTGCCAGCGCACTTTCAATATTTTTTGATACCGTATTTTCAACTTCCCCAGGGCTTGCTCCTATATAAGTAGTTGATACTGCCGCATAAGGAATATTCATACTTGGTAATAAATCCGTATTCAACTGAGTAAATGATACTGCTCCGAATATTATAAAAATAAGTACTATCATTACTATTGTTACGGGTTTTTTTACACTGAATTTTGATAACATATTAGTCTCCTCTCACAATTTCGTTTATTGTCAAATACCGACCGACTGTTCGGTCGGTAACACTATAATACCTATCTTTTATACTTTTGTCAACACTAATTATATTTATTTCATTCTATCCTATAATAATCAATATCCAATCCAGCCAATAATTTTGAATGTTTTAACTCTAAAAATATAGTAAATCCTAAAGAATTATACCTGACCATATATATAATGTTTACCCTAAAAAACAAGTAATTATGCACATGAAACCTACATCTAATAAACTGTAACATTTGTATATGTTGTAATTAATTGGAAATAACTATTATGAATAGAAAAACTAGAATTGATTTGATTTCAGACCTAACATTTCTTGATTTTAGATAAATTAATGAGCATTATTTAGAATTATTAATTTTATATTAATTTTTATTAATATTACTATACATGCTAGTAATATTTGTTATTATGTAGTTATATACGATACTGACTTTAATTTTTATCTGCTCATATGAATAAGTCATTTCATAAATACTTTTCAAGAAATTATAAATAGTATAATTAAACATTTTATTATATATAAGATATATTTAATTTTAATATATATAACGATAAAATATGAAACATACCATTTTCATATTTATACGTTGGATTTATCTGTTGAGGAGGGCAAAATATGAAAATTCAATGGAATAAACGATATACCACTATAAGTATCTATGCAATCTTAGTTGTTTTTGTTAGCTTAATTTTTTATAAATTCATTGGTAACTGGGAAGAAACAAAAGTTTTTTTCAAAAGTACTTTATCAACTTTATCACCTTTTATAATCGGTTTTTTGATAGCGTATTTCATTAATCCGTTAGTAGTCTGGTTTGAAAAATTGATAGGTAAGATAAGAATACGGAAAAAAAGTATTAAAAGTCTAAAAGCCAAAAGATCTCTTGCGATATTATTTTCATATATCACTGTATTAGGTTTCATCGTAATCATTTTAGCTTTTATAATTCCGGAACTTCTAAACAGCTTAGCTGATATAATAAATAAATTACCAGATTTGATAACCGAGTTGATTGATAAGATAAATAATTTCGTTAATAATAGTTCAATAGAATTTATTGATCCCAAGGCTATCAACCAATTCATTGATGATAACCTTAATAATATCCCTGCGGCATTAAACAATGTTTATGATGTATTCAGTAATATTGCACCTTCCCTTTTGAATTTCACAAAAAGCTTTACTTTCGGTCTTCTAAATGTTTTAGTAGGATTCATTATAGCTATATACTTATTAGCCAGTAAAGAGAAATCAATAGCCAGTTTTAACAAAGGTATTATCGCTTTGTTTAGAGAAAGTACAGCCAATAGTTTACTAGCAATATTAAAAGATAGTCATCAGATTTTTTCCAAATTTTTTGTTGGAAAACTGATTGATTCATTAATTATAGGTGTCCTATGCTTTATAATTACCATGTTATTCCATATACCTAATGCTCTATTGATTAGTGTTTTCGTAGGTGTAACTAACATGATTCCTTATTTTGGCCCATTCATAGGTGGTTTTGCAGGAATTATACTAGTATTCATAATCAGCCCTATACAAGCTTTATGGTTTGCCTTGATAATATTAGGTCTTCAACAATTTGATGGTAATATATTAGGACCTAAAATCCTTGGAGATTCAACAGGGCTCAGTCCATTTTGGGTTATCTTTGCAATATTGGTTGGTGGAAAATTATTTGGTTTGATAGGAATGTTTTTAGGTGTACCTTTCTTTGCAGTGATCAAGAATATTATAGATAAACAAATTAATAAGAAATATGAAATGAAGATGCATAAGAAACAAGAAGAAGCCGTGCTTGATAATATGCAAACGGAAATAGACGAAGAGGTTGAATAACCTCTTCGTTTTGTTATATTAATTAAGTGGAATGGGATTATTGAAATATCTTTGAATCATGGTAATCCACCAATAATCATCAGTTGGAGGTGAACCAACTCCATCAGTACTACTATTGACTCCCGCACCAAATAGTATTGAAATGACTCCAGATTCTTTTGCTTTATCCATATGATGTGTCCAAGTTATAGTATCGGTTCCATTATCAGTTATTTTATTATCATTATGTGCATTAAGCTTAAAATAATTAAATCGTTCTGTAGAACCTGGTTTGAATGTATCTCCAAGGAAATACACTGGTGCAGAGTCTTCATATTTAGTAGACGTCCCATTTAAGTCAGGGAAAAGCCCATTATTATATGGGTTAGGTGCTTGACTTGTATTGATATGACCTACTGGTATCTGCCATAATATAACAGGAAGATTAGAACTGGTATTCATAACTTTTACAAACTCAAGATAATTATTCCATATATCACTATTCCAAAACCAAGTAGAACCTGCTGGATCATCAGCGGCTTGAGGTGTCACTCCACCACCATCCAGTCCATATTTATCTATTGAAACAAAATCTGCTCCATATGATTTTACACCTGCACTAACATAATAATCTGTAATAAGCTGAGCTTTACTTCTAATGAAATTCAATCCATCGGTTACTCCCATTGTCTCTGTTTTATGTAAGATACCATTGTTAGGAACATCATGTCCATCATAAGCCCATAGATTGAATTGCCATCCATAATAAGCTTGTGGATAGTATTTGCTTACAATATAGTTCACTGATTTAACTAACCCTTCAACAGTATTAGGAAAATCTGGGTCTACACCACTGGTCAATACACCACTACTATATGCCGCACTTACTAACGCTGTTATCTCATTTGGCTGTTTACCTGATTGCTGCATCATATAACCAAGAAAATCTGGCTCAAATACTATACCTACCGTATCATCTTCTGCATACTCCTTACATATGTCCAAGAAGAACTTTAGATCTTTATAATATGCATCCATATATGTTGAATCTTGAATATGAGCTAAATCCAGACTGTAACTTTCACCACTGTCAGGAATATTATAATATACAAAGAATGGGATTATACCTAATTTTCTACTTTCAATAATAAAGTTCTTGGCACGTCCACCATCAACATTAGTCCAAGTACGCCATCCATTTATTGGACCACCATTAATATAGATATATCTTATGTCCATCCTCTTATTCTTGTCATCAGTGTGGAAATCCCTCCAGAAATCAAGATCTCCCTGCTTATCCTCACTTACAGAGCCTATAGAAAGATAATTAGGCATACCTGGAATACTTCCATCTACATTTTTGATTCTTATTCCAACATATCTTTCTTCTCCTGTATTACTTTCTTTTAGTTTAATAGAAGCTCGTCCAGCTTTTTTACCATTAATCTTAAGAGTATTATTATTTACTATTGAACAATCAACTACTGAACTATTATTAGTAATAACAGTAAAAACAGGATTAGAGGCCCCATTAAAACTTAGAGTATAATCATTCATTCCTTTAGCTTGAGTAAACTGATAGACCACTTTTTGGGTATCTATACCGTTTATTATTATGTTACCAGTTGCATTACCCACTACAACAGAAATCTCGTCACTGGCTGTAGTTCCAAAAGAATTAGTAATCTCAATGTAATATTTATATGTCCCTTCTATTGTTCTTCCTCTTACTTGAAAGGTCTCACTTTGAGGATTAGGTGTATCATCAATTAAAGTACCACTATGTATTTCTTGATAATTGCCTGCCCCAATCTTCTCGAATAGCTTCCAACTTGTCCCATTGTTTCCATACCATATGTTCCAAGTCAAATCATAATCACCGTCAATATCTCCTGACCATTGATTATGGCTTAATGACGGTTTTACAGGAACCCCTGTCCCTGCTGCACTTGAAGGTATAATTGAAACTGCCAAGATTAAAGTAATGCATAATAATATTGAAAAATAAGTCTTGAAATATCTTTTTAAAAACATTTTCCTCCTCCTAATACATAATTATAGATTTATGCTTCACTTCTGAATGTGGTAACCACCTCCATTAATTTTAGTTATTCATTGGGTAATATATAAATGATTAGATATAGATATAAGTAGAAAAATATTAAGTAAGACTTAAGTAGATAAAAAAATATATAAACACTCTTGTCTAATTATACATTTTTTTATTGTATTTTAAATTAGTCTATCTTGCTATTACTTGTACTATTTTGGCTCGTATATTTTACACCATAAAAAATTCACATTTACTATTTTTTATAAAAAAATAAAGCCTATTTATCGTTATATGATAAATAGACTTTCTTATGTTACTCTACATAGCTGATTCAATTTTTGATTCCAATTGTTGTTTTGGAACTGCTCCCACTACGGTATCTACAACTTGCCCATTTTTGATTAACAACATTGTAGGGATACTCATTACTCTGTATTTTTGAGCTGTTTCACCATTTTGATCAACATTTAATTTTCCTATTTTAGCTTTTCCTTCATATTTTTTTGCCAATTCATCTATAACAGGTGCCATCATCTTACATGGTCCACACCAATCTGCGTAAAAGTCAACTAATACTGGTATATCTGAGTTAAGAACCTCTGTTTCAAAATTAAGATCTGTAAATGCTAGTGCCATAAATAAAACCTCCTTATTAAATTATATTTGTATTTATTATAATATCATTATATTCTAATATAGTGATATATGTCAATACATTTTTTAATTTTTTGATATTATTTTATTATTTATTATCCCTGAATAAATCAATCCTATTAAATTACTTTATCATTACTGCTATTTTATATCTTAATGTTCCAAGATACCCTTAGCTAGTCAGTAGTTGATAAATAACAGTATCTCTTGTTCTATCATATGCAAAGACTCCAATATTATTTAATATAATATTATATCTAAGTTAAATCTAGAATACTTTTATAATATTTATTCAGCTATAATATATAATGTGTATATATCAATTTAAATATACCACTTTATACCATTAATTTCAATAATTTGGTTATTATAAAAAAGATGACTCCTGCACAATACAGAAATCATCTAATTTATATATGTTTTATTTAATTAATTATTCTATTATAAATTCTAGTGAATCAGTTGCACCATCTGCGATTTCATATTTCTTGAATACAACAACTACTTGTTTATCACTGTTGATATAGAAACCTTGGTCTTCACTAATACTTGTAAATCCTGCTTCTCCATCAAAGAATCCATAATGACGATCTTCACTAGGATTAGCTTTCAATTCTTCAATCTGTTTCCTAATGCTTTCATTGGCTCTATTAATGTAATCCTCACCAAGAATATCTTCTAATGTAAGTTCTTCATTGGTATTCAAATCAATGTTATAGTAATATATTTCAGCATAAGCTGCCGCTAAAGTTTCATGATGATAAATTATAAATGATAAAATGGAATCATCAGAGTATTTTTTCTCATAATCAAGTTTGAATTCAATTGGATGGTAATTCTCTTTTGTACCGCCTGTTGCAAAATATGCCTCTTTATATTCTTCTGCTCTTATTTCAGCTTCCTTGATTTGTTCATCCATCTTAGCTTGTATTTCTTTATTAATCTTATCTTGTATTTCTTTGTCGTTAAGACCATCTACTTCTGGTATTGTCACATCTTCTGTTATGGTATCAGTTTCACGTTCATAATCTACAAAAGTCAATACCTCTGCAACTTTACCTAAAACAGGTACATTGGCTATTGACTTAGCCAAAGATTCATTTGTATTAATTGCAAGTACAAACATACTACATACTGCAAGAGCGGCAACTGCCACTTTTAATCCTCTGCCGAATCTAATTTTTCTCTTTCTTACCTCTTTATCAGCTTTTTGGATTGTTTTATCAACCATATGATCTAACTCCTCTGGAATAATTATATTCTTATACTCTCGTTTGATATTATTTAATTTATCCTCCATTAGTTGGCACCTCACTTATCTAATATTACCTTGAGTTTATCTATTCCATTATATAATCTTGATTTAACAGTATTAATATTTAAACCTGTTATATCAGCAACCTCCTCAATCTTCATATCCTCAAAAAACCGTAATACAATTATGGTCCTATATTTGATATCAAGTTTTTCAATGGCATGATAGAGATCTATTTTATCGGCAATATCAATATTCTCTCTCTCAATTGATTCGGGGAAATCATTTGTTATAATAAGTCTCTTGTTCTTTCTTAAGTAACTTATGGATGTGTTGACTATTATAGAAAACATCCATGTTTTTAATTTATTAATATTTTTTAATTTATGTACGGATGTAAGGCCCTTGTAAATAGAATCTTGGACAATGTCAAGTGCCGATTCTCTATTATGTACATGGCTGTAAGCTAATCTATAGAAATCTTCTTGATGAATCTTAATAAACTCAACAAGCTTGTTGTAATTATAATTGTTAAATGTCGACATTAGTTTTTTTTACCTCCTTACATTGATAAGACGTTTGAAATATATAAAAAGTTGGTATTATTTGAAAAAAGTTGAATATATTTTTTTCATATGCTATATTAGGTTAAGGTCTATTTTTAACTGAAGTTCAACTCAGCAATTAGTATACTTTATATTTCTAATAATTGAAATGGTAAAAATAAGATATTAAAACAATATTTATATAGAAAGGGTCGATAGCTATGAACTCTGCAAAACGTGGTAATAAATTCATATTGATACTTATACTAATAATGACACTGGTTCCTGAAATCATTGGATATCTAGCATTGCATTTAAATTTTAAGCTGACTTCTGTTAGTGCTATATTAATACCTCAGCTTGGTTTCATTGTAATTCCAGTTATTCTATACTTCATGATTACAAGACAACCTGTTAAAAAAACATTATTGTTCAATAAACTTGATATCATAAATGTTCTATTAGCGATAGGAATTGGATTATTGATACAACCTCTATTAAGTCTTATTAATCTAGTATCACAAATATTTTTTGAAAATAAGATATCAGGCACTATTTTTACATTAGCAGAATTTCCATTATGGCTGCTACTTATATTAGTTGCAGTACTACCTGCAATCAATGAAGAAATAGTTACTAGAGGAATACTTCTAACCAATTATAAAAACGTGA
Organism: Vallitalea maricola; assembly: GCF_036985595.1. Classification (NCBI taxonomy): domain Bacteria; kingdom Bacillati; phylum Bacillota; class Clostridia; order Lachnospirales; family Vallitaleaceae; genus Vallitalea; species Vallitalea maricola. The sequence continues at coordinate 128,287 of NZ_BTPU01000009.1, forward strand.
ATATTTTTAAAGCAGCTCTAGTAAGTGGTCTATCCTTTGGTATGCTTCATATGAATGCAAATCAATTTTCTTATGCATTTGTCATGGGTACAATATTATTCATACTAGTCAAGATAACAGGCTCTATATTTTCTAGTATGCTCATACACTTTTTGATTAATGGTTTACAAATGGTTATTGCCAAATTAGCATTATTCCTGCAAGAGATATTTGGAAACTCAATTGATTATGACTTGATTGCACAAGAAGCAGTAAGTAAGGATGCAATTATTTCTTTATTGCCTATACCACTTGTACTTACTTTTATTACATTACCACTAGTATTTCTATTGTTTTATGCAGCTGTTAAACATAATAAAAAGGAATACCTGTTTGTTAAAGCCCCTGCTGAAGAAATAGAACCTATAAAAAATAAAGATAAAATATTTGATGTTTATCTAATTTCATCAATAATTATTTTTATTGCTCATGTAATTATAAAAGAGATTCTCGTACTTTAGAAGTTAATGGAATGTATTAATTCACAATGAATTACATACTTATTACAATAAGACGGGGATGTAGGGTAATACATTTTATAATGTTCAAAAATGTATTACCCTACATCCCCAATTGATTTATTTCTTCTTAGTATATTTTCCTAATAATTTTTCCAGATAATTTTCCATATCATCTAGACTTTTCGTAATATTGAACTGCTGCTTTTTCTTGTTCTTCTTCCCATAACTTTGTTGCAGATACCTATATTTGACTTTATCAGAAAACTTCATACATTCTCCTGTATTATTAAAGTACTGATCCTTTAATAATATAAAATATTATTCTATAATATTATATGAGAATTTGGTAGTTAAGGGACTTTTTCCTATTAATTATTCTGTTTACTACTTAATGTTAATTATAAAATTAATCTTTTCATCATCGGTTTTTTCACTATCCAATACATTAAAGGCGATTTCACTTACACCCTTGTCTACTGCTGCAAATGCCCAGTAGTGCTCTATATATTGTTCTTGTTGTTGTTTTGATTCACTGATTAATATTACCGATTCGGTTTCCTTTTCATATTCATAGCTTGCATCTGTTTCTTGCAATATAATAGCAACAATATTTTTTTCCTTAACCGTTGTTTCCCTATTATCTATATCTAGAACTACATCTGGGAATACCCCCAGATATCCACTTAATGTTTCTCTGCTATCTACAGATATAATTTCATCTTTATCATTAGCGATGATCTTTATTACATTATGCTGCAGGGGATAATCAGTAACCCTAAAAGACTTGATTGTTTCAAACATAACTATATTACCTATTAAAAAATCTTTAGACACTCCATCTTCAAACATAACTTCTTCTGTTATATCTACAATAATATAATTTTTCTTATCTAAAGTTTCAACAACAAATTCGTCATCATTTTTTATTTCTATTATTTTACCTATGAACGTTGACCTGCTATTGCCATCCTCTAACATGAGTTCACCCTCTTTTTTAAGGTATTCTTATATTAGTTTTCTCATATTAAAGGTATGTGAAATACTGCAAAATATACATATTTTTTATATTTTCACTAAATTATTAATCTCATCTTCATCTACTTCCAAGTCAGTTATTATCTTATCAAACATAATACCTACAAATATATTGTTCTCTAAATATTCATTATTGAAAAGTGTATCAAAGTAACCTTTTCTAAAATCTTCTAAAGTTTCCTCTTCATCTTTCACTAATCCTACACCAATTTCCATATCATAGATGTTGAATAACTTATCAAACAATTCTCTATCAAAGTTATTTTGGGGCAGTATGAAACCTAGTTTATAAGATGAATTCTTATTCTTGGCACCTAGCATTACTCCAAAAACAGATTTTTTGTTAGTATTTTCTATAGGTACTACAACGTTACTGAACCCCTTATCCTTAATATATTTTTCAATTATTTTTATGTTGTCCATTGGTACACTATTATCTACTGCACAACATAGATTCGTATTAATCGTAACAAATAGCTGTTGATCTTTTATCAACGTATTTAATACATCAAACCTGAAATCTTTCTTATACTTATCTTTTAATTTGAAGAAATCAATAAATGTTCTACCTAATTTTTCATCTTTTTTAATCTTGATTTTACTTTTCATCCTGAATAACATTCCTTTCAAATTTTTAACAAATCTACTTGCTAGCTATATTATACTCTAATATAGCTGTTTACTAAAGCTTTTTGATTTTATATTTAAAATTATTCTTAATTATATATTTTTAATCATCTAGTTATATTATGCTTTTTTATCTTATATCATGCTATATTTTTTATACAACAAATTCAACATTAATGTTAATATTTGATTAACATTGACTAACATACTTTTATGTGCTACTATTTTATTTGTAATATGCATATTATTAATATTTTATTATTATTTACTATTTTCTGTAATTTTAATTTTAGATACAAAAGTACCTATTGTATTAAATTTTACACCAATTTAGTAACACCTGTATAATATAGAAAGGAATGAATTAACAATGAAAAAATTCTTATCAATAATTTTAGTATTAACTCTACTATCTGTACCAACCTATGTTTTTGCTCAACCTTCATCGGGAACAAATTACAATGCAGTAGCAACAATTTGTGATACTAATTCGATACAAAACAACGAAACTACAAATGGTCATGACCGAGTAAAAATATCAATCAATCAGCTCAACTTGTCAAACAAAAAGTTATATTTAATAGGTTCACTACAATCAGGTGAAATTTTTAATATTATTGCTACGCCCAAAAAAGCTTCTAATAAAAATAATATTGTATATTTTACGCCTGACAAAAACCAAGGAGATTTTAATATAATAAATATCTCGTATCAAGATAATCCATCAAATGGAATAATATATCATGATGAGTATAAAAATAAATCTAAAAATATATTAAAGGTTTATTTACAAAATAAACATAATAAAAAAATACTAATATTAGAAATATTTAATTTGCAAATACAAGAATTAAATAAACTTCTATATACTGATTTAAAGCAAGATGATAATTTACAATATTGGTATACTAGAGTTATTAAACCTGAAGTTTCCCAAAAAGAAATTGCTGACAATACATTTACTTTAAAATCATCAGCATACACCAAAGAAAGAAATAATCCAGCAATCCATACGCTAAAATATAATATTGGTGGTGCTACTGTTTACCATAATATGGAAGTACATAGACAAATACGATATCCTTCAAGTTTTAATGGTGATAATGAAAAAGCATTTTATACTAAAATTCTTGTTGCGAGAGAGTGGACAAGATGTTATGATATACCTTCTCTTAACGATGAAAATGGATCTGCAATTGAATTAAGAAGATGTGGAATAGACATAGCGACATCACCTTATCAAGTAATTGAAGCAGTTTGTGTTGATGGTTTAATTTATAGAAATGCTAAAATAAATGCTAAAATTTCATTTAATACATCAATGAATCTAAAAAATATGATTACAATTACTTTTTCATATGAATCAAGTAAAGCTGCTCTAGATATTAACAAACATGATAACTTATTTGACGATACTAGACAAGCTGGCGTAGTCACAGATTGGGATGATATAATTAGAGGCGGTAATCATTTTATTGGTCAACGTTGGATTATATCTAACACAAAACCTTTAAGCGGACAAAATTATTTAAAAGCCAGATTTAAGTATTTAGTTGGTTTTCCTTTAGATGAAACTGAAACTGAAACTATAACAACTAATGAATACACTGTTACATTTGATATGGAATAGTGTATACTTCATACGAGAAATATTTTCTCGTATGAAGCTTAATTATAAGCGAAAGAAGGTATAATATGAAAAAAAATTTCGTTAAATTTTTTACTATATTTTTAATGATTCTCTTATTATTTGTGACCTTTAATCTTAATAAATCATATAGAAAAAATACTGAACTATATAAATTAAACATTGATAGTCTTATATTAAGTTTAGACTACATAAGTTATCAATTTGAAATCCCTATTCGTAATAAAAGAGATATGAATATTGAAGAAAAAGCTAAAATTCAAGCCGCACTTGGTATGTTGGAAAACAGTACAATAAAGCAAATTAAAGCATTGAATGTAAATCCTCAGATATACATCATTGGAAAAATATTTACTGAAGAATATGATTTTGTTGGATATATAGACATTGATTCTGTGGAAGGTAAAAAATTAATGAACCAAGTTGGGGTAGAATTAAATTATGTATTAAATCAACTAACCGAAGTTAAAAAAAATGGTTATAAAGCAAAACAAATGAATGAAACTATAGATAATATCCTTAATTACCCAGAATGGAATGAGCAAGTCGCTAAACAGATAGAATCATATCTAAAATAATTCATATAAAAATTTTTATTTGGATTATTTGTTTTCTACTTGCTCATAAGTTTTGATACATTAAGTACTAATTATCCTTTATGGGAATATAATATAAATTAAATATGCTTTTCCTTAAATGCCTCCAACCTACAAATAGGCAGACCAAGACTAACAAATTTTTCTTCATATTCAGTCATGGTATTACCTTCAACATAATCACTGTTATGCAAATGCCTAGTGACTTTTTCTGTTTTCCAACCATATTTTTCAATCTCTTCTAGAGAGAATTCGAATAGGTTTTTGTTATCTGTCTTGAAACATATTCTGCCATTAGGTGATAAGACTTTTTCATATCTTTCCAAAAAATCATGGTGTGTAAGTCTCCTTTTGGCATGTCTATCTTTCGGCCATGGATCAGAAAAATTAAGATAAATCCTTTCTATTTCTCCCTCTTCAAACACATCAAGTATTTGTTCAACATCCATTCTTATTGCATATACATTATCAAGCTCTTCGTCTTCTAGATTATCAAGAGCTCTTACTAATACTTTCGTAAATTTCTCAAACCCAATATAATTGATATTAGGGTTATTCTTAGCTAAGGTTGTGATAAATTTTCCTTTACCCATACCAATTTCTATATGTATAGGATTGTCATTCCCAAATTTTTCATTCCATTTTCCTTTATAATCCTTTTCATTCTCTATTATTCTTGAATGCTCTGATACTTTTTTATCTGAACCTTTAACATTTCTTAATCTCATAAATATGCTCCTTAAATATTGTTAAAATCTATATTGAATATAATATAAAAAGTAAGAATGACCTGTTAATCATTTTATAATTATTATGGTTTATGTTTTAAGATTTGTCAATTAATCAAATACAAAAAAAACCTATCCCAGCGGATAGGTTAAAAGTTTTTATATATAAATAAAAGGGGGGGTAGTTTCTACATAATTATCCTATCATATAAATATGTCCAAATTGTGAATTTAATATTACTATTATATGTAAAGTTAATATCCTATTATAAACAATTTATTTCATTAAAAAGTTAGTTATATACCTATAAATCAAGCTTTAACAAAATAATTGCAATTTATTATTAAGGTAGTAATATTACAAATTAATGTCATAATAATACATATGTTCCAAATATTACTATAAGAATTTAGTCCTATAAGTTACTTATTTTTCACAAAAAGTAAGAATGGTTAAATTATATACAAGCATAATATCATTTCAAAACAAGAATAGAATTCCATTTATTTGTATAGCCTAACATTAAGATAAATAATAATTTTGTGAAATAATTCAAAATATATCAAGGAGGCAGATTAATGGAAATAACAATTGATAAAAATGAAATAGAAAATTATCAAAAACTTGATGAGATTATTTTAAAATATAAAGCTAAAAATGGTATGTTGATTTATATTTTAAAAAAAGCTCAAGACATCTTTGGATACCTTCCTATCAAGGTCCAATCATATATATCAGAAAAAATGGATATTCCCATATCTACTATTAATGGAGTTGTCAGCTTCTATTCCCTTTTCTCACAAGAACCAACTGGAAAATATACTATAGGTGTCTGCCTAGGTACAGCATGCTATGTAAAAGGTGCCTCTGATATCTTAGAAGCAATCAAAGAAGAATTAGGCTTGGATGTTGGTGAAACAACACACAATAAAATGTTCACATTAAAAGCGACTAGATGTATCGGTGCATGTGGACTAGCTCCAGTAATAACCATCAATGATGATGTATATGGGCGTCTATCTCCCTCAGATATACCTTCAATAATCCATAAATACACAAAAAACTCATAAAGGAGATGAGCTTATGGACTTCAAACCTATTGGTTCAATTTCAGAACTTGAAGAACTTCAAAAAGAACAATATGAAAAACTTTCTATTAGACTAAAAGATACCTCAGTTGAAAAAGAAATTAATAAACATCATATATTAGTATGCTCTGGTACTGGTTGTACATCCTCAGACAGTCAGGTGATATTAAAAAAATTGGAAAGAGAAGTTAAGAAACGTCACTTAGGAGATAAAGTAAAAGTATTTAAAACAGGATGTTTCGGTTTCTGTAAACTTGGTCCAATCATAGTAGTACACCCTGACCGTACTTTCTATTGCCGTGTAAGACCAGAAGACGTAGATAATATTTTAGAAGAACATATAGAAAATAATAAGGTAGTTGAAAGGCTATTATATAAGAATCCTTCTACAGATAAAGTACAAGAAAGAATTGATGACCTGGATTTCTTCAATCATCAACAGAGAATAGCTCTGCGTAACTGCGGTATCATCGACCCCGAAAACATCTATGAATATATTGCAATGAATGGTTATAAAGCCATAGGGGACATTCTGAATAATAAATCTGACCCTGATAAAATTATTGAAACTGTTAAGAAATCTGGGCTTAGAGGCAGAGGCGGCGGCGGCTTCCCAACAGGTAAAAAGTGGGAATTTTCTCGTGCCTACAAAAATGATAAAAAGTATGTTGTTTGCAATGCTGACGAAGGTGACCCTGGTGCATTCATGGATCGTTCAATCCTTGAAGGTGACCCCCATAGTATTATAGAAGCTATGTTAGTAGCTGGTTACTGCATCGGAGCTAACCAAGGTTTTATTTATGTCAGAGCTGAATATCCCATTGCTGTAGAACGACTATCAATAGCCCTTGAACAAGCAAAAGAAGTTGGTCTATTAGGTGATAATATATTAGGCACCAGCTTTCAATTTGACCTTGATATTAGATTAGGTGCAGGAGCTTTTGTATGTGGTGAAGAAACTGCTCTTATATCTTCTATTATGGGATTTAGAGGCGAACCTAGACCAAGACCTCCATTTCCAGCAGAAGTCGGATTGTGGGAATATCCCACCCTTAACAATAACGTAGAAACTTATGCCAATATACCAATAATCCTGTTAAAAGGCGCTGATTGGTACAGCAGTATTGGAACAGAAGATAGTAAAGGAACTAAGGTATTTGCACTTGCAGGTCAGATCAATAATACAGGTCTTATTGAAGTACCCATGGGAACCACATTAAGAACTATTGTTTATGATATTGGTGGTGGTATCCCTGGTGGCAAGAAATTCAAAGCAGTACAGACAGGAGGTCCATCTGGAGGATGTATCCCCAAATCCCATCTTGATACTAAAATAGATTTTAAATCTTTAACGGATATAGGCTCAATGATGGGTTCTGGTGGAATGATTGTTATGGATGAATCAGATTGTATGGTAGATATAGCTAGATTCTATCTGGAATTTGCTACTGATGAATCCTGTGGAAAATGTGTACCCTGTAGAATAGGAACTAAAAGACTTCTTGAGATATTAGAACGGATAACAGAAGGTAAAGGGAGTATGGAAGATATTGATATATTAAAAGACTTAAGCGTCAATATACAGAATAGCTCCTTGTGCGGACTTGGACAAACTGCCCCTAACCCAATACTGAGTTCACTCAAATATTTTGAACACGAATATATTGCTCATATAAAAGAAAAAAGCTGTCCTTCAGGCGTTTGTAATTCCCTTCTTAGAGTAGTGATTTCTGATGACAAATGTATTGCTTGTGGAATATGTGCAAAAGTCTGTCCTGTAGATGCCATAACAGGTGAACGTAAGAAGCCTCCTTACCATATACATCAAGATATTTGTATCAAATGTGGAGCTTGTATACCAAAATGTCCTGTTGATGCCATTTATAAACGATAACCCAGAAAGGAGCTAAAAAAGTGGAAAATATACGAGAAAAAGATGAACAAGAATTGAAAGAAAAACTTGTTACTATATATTTTGATGGAAACCCTTATAAAGTCCCAATGGGAATGTCTGTCCTAGAAGCTGCAAGACTAGTCAATATTGAAATTCCTAGTTTGTGCTATTTAAAAGATATAAATGAAATAGGAGCCTGTCGTGTATGCGTTGTAGAAATAGAAGGTATCAGGGCACTACAGCCTTCTTGTGTATATCCTGTAAGAGATGGCCTAAAGGTTAAAACCAATACAAAAAAAGTTAGAGATGCAAGAAAGACTGCCATAACTTTGCTATTATCCAATCACCATAGAGAATGTTTGACATGTATAAGAAACCTAAATTGTGAATTACAGAATGTTGCAGACAGCTTAGGTATCAGAAACATCCCTTATACTGGTGAGATGCCTGATTACGGTTTCCATAACGATAACGTTTTTATTCAAAGAGATTATAATAAATGCATTAATTGTAGAAGATGTATGGCTATATGTAATAAAATACAAGAATGTAATGTTTACTCTCCATTAAATCGTGGGCTTAATACTGTTATTGCACCTAGTTTCAAAAAAGATCTCAGTGAAGTTACTTGCATCACCTGTGGTCAATGTATTATTGCTTGTCCTACAGGTTCTCTAACAGCCAGAGAAGATATTGACGATGTATGGAAAGTTCTAAATGACCCAACTAAACATGTTATAGCTCAAACAGCTCCTTCTATTCAAGTTACAATAGGAGAAGATTTCAATATGCCTGTAGGTACTATGGTTAGAGGAAAACTGGTCACAGCACTCAGAAGATTAGGTTTTGATAAAGTCTTTGCTACTGATGTTACAGCAGACCTTACTATCATGGAAGAAGCAAGTGAATTAAAGGAAAGAGTCACCGAACATCCTGAAAAACTACCTCTCCTATCCTCTTGTTGTCCTGCTTGGGTTAAATTTGCAGAACATTTCTATCCTGATATGCTTCATAACCTGTCAACCTGTAAATCTCCTCATGAAATGTGTGGAGCCCTTACCAAGACTTGGTATGCTAAAAAATATAACATTGACCCTGATAGCATAGTCAATGTAGCTATAATGCCTTGCACTGCCAAAAAATTTGAAGCTGCACGCCCAGAGATGACATCAGATGGATACAGAAATGTTGATTATGTATTGACAACTAGAGAATTATCCAGAATGATAAGATCAGTAGGGATACATTTTGGCAGCCTACCTGATAGCGGATATGATGAACCTTTTAACCAATTCAGTAGTGCAGGTACTATTTTCGGTGCTACCGGCGGAGTATTAGAAGCCGCAGTAAGAACTGCTCATTATTTCATTACAGGAGAAGAAATAGGTGTTCCTGAATATGAAGAAGCAAGAGGTCAAAAAGGGTTAAAATATGGTAAAGTAACCTTTGGAGATACTACTCTTAGAATTGCAATAGCACATGGTACAGGCAACGCTAAAAAAGCATTGACAAGACATCTGAGCGGTGAAAAACCTTTTGATTATATGGAAGTAATGGCTTGTCCCGGAGGCTGCGTCGGCGGCGGCGGTCAACCTATCTTAGGTGGTAAAGACCATAAGAAGATATCTCTGGATTACAGACATAATCGTGCCGACACTCTTTATAACATTGATAAAGACAGTAAGATCAGAAAATCCTATGAAAACCCTGTTATGAAGCAAATATATGATGAATTCTTGGGTGAACCTCTATCTAATACTTCAAAAAAATATCTTCATACAACATATATCAAAAGAGGTAAATACCCTTATCTTGATAAAGAAGTTAAAGTTGAATAGATTTACAATGAAGAGCTAAAAAGTTTGTCCTTTGTACTAAATATAATACTGGACAAACTTTTTATTGAGTTAAGATAATCCTTCCTCTATTTTAACCTTCTTACTTCCTGTACAATATAATATTTAGCTCCTTTTACCTCTCTATACAACAATAATAAATGATTAATCAAAATACCAATGAGTGCAAGTAATATAGAAAAGCTCAGTAAAAACAACGGCACAAAAGATTCTTTTTGCATATCTCCAAATATTATTACCCCAAGAAAAATTAATAAATATATGCACCCCAAAACAAATGATGCCTTACATCCTAGATTCTTGAATCTAACTAAATAAGATAATTCCTTATTGAAATTACTATCAACCTGCTTGCTTGTTTCACAGTAGATATTAGTATATTTCAACCCACATTGCTGAAACATTAAGTTTCTCGTATTATCTCTCTCATATTGAATATCTACCGCATTCAAACTTCTTCTAGTAACCAGTCTTACAAGATTCTTGCCTAGAACAATATTCCCCTTACCTTTTCTATTTAATATTTTCATTATCACTCTATTAATTAATCCAATATTCTTTGGTCTTAAAAAAGCGATATCACATTTTTGTTTAGTCAGCTCAATATACATATTTTCTATACTTTCATAAGTTGATGGATTACTCCCTCTATCAATCTCATATATATAATCTCCAATACTGATGTCAACTCCAGCCATTATGGCACTCTCAGTATTATGACTATAACTCAAGCTCACCAATATGACATTACCCTTAATACGTTCATTTAACTCACTTAGATTACTGTACATATTGTCATCAAAATCAGCTTTTAATACAACTATAATTTCATAATTCATAACAAATCTATCTAGACATTCATCTACATAATATATCTGCTTAATCAATTCATTCATACATTTATCTTCATAAATTACAACAGAAAAATATCCTTGTGCTTTCATCCAATCACCTTCTCCAAATCATACACTGTATTAATTTTACCTGATAGAACCGTAATCAATCTTGGTTCTTTCCCCCATACTTTTATTACAGTAGGTCTGGAATCATCCATCTCTGAAACATCCAATAATGGTTTTATAGCAAATAATGATTTTATATAAGTAATGTTCATATCCATAGCAAGATATTTATTAGCCAACTGTTTCATGCTATAAAAAAAAGTCTTTGGTCTCTCATCACATAAATTACAATTCTCTAGATTGTATAACGTACATTTTTTGTTTCTTTCCTGACAGGGAAAGTTGGGCAATATTTCATTGCATGTTTTATGATGTGTGAAAGTCACAGATGTAAGAGAATGATGATTACCATTGCCAAAAGGCATTATAGAGAAAAATGGTCCATCCATCAATGTTAACCCTAGTTCACTATAATTCTCTTTTATCTTGCATATGATGATTTCACTTATCTCGTATCTGATTTTAAAAAGTGGTGCTTGAAATTGTCTAAGTATCTGATTTACACCTGCATAAGTAGTATTAATGACCGTAGATGCCATAAACATATTTCCATCTTCTGTCTTAATAACATATTTGTTACCTTTAATTAATACCTCTCTTATTCTTATGTCATAACGAATCTCCCACTTCTTGTTCTCTTTCAATTTTTCCATGAACCATTTATTGATTATTCCTGCATCTAAAGCATATTCTTCTGTTAAAAAAGCTTGTTCAACCAAGTTTTTCTTAAAATATTGGTTAGTATAAACTTCTGTACATGGTATATCTGCCTTTTTGCAAAAACTTTTGAATTGCTTAGCCGACGTTAACGAATAATTTTCCGCAATTCCATATATGCTCTTATATCTATTGTTGATTGCAAATTCAAAGTCCATATAAAACCTTTTAAAATAATCAGCTGATTTTATAGCTGTAGCATAACTTCTTGGATAATGATATCCTCTATGTACTCTAGCTTGATTAATATAGGATGCTCTTTGAAAACTATTACAATCATGTTCTAATATGACTACTTTATTTCCTTTATCAACTAAATCTTTGCTGGCATATAACCCATACATACCAGCACCTAATATAATGTAATCAGCCTCAATAATCATACTAATCACCTCAATATCTCTCTTGAATATCTCTCTTAATCATTTTTATCAATTCATTTCTTGATAATTATTTTACTTTTACACTAATACTACTAAAATTAATGATATCTCTAAGTACTTTCTGTCTTGAATACATATAATAATTGTCTTTACTAAATAGATAGGAGTATTTTGATTTTACATCATAGATATCTGGTAATCTTTTGGTCACATTAGTAAAATCTCTATTAAAACACTCACTGGCAATTTCCCATGCTTTTATAGGCTCTGAATTAAAATTAATAAGTGGGATATGATTATCCATGACAATCTTAATATCATCCCATAAATAATCTAGATTATAATATTGATACACACTATCTCTATGAGTCCATTCCAAACAATGATTATTCATTAAATCATATATATAATTTTTTTTCAGGTTCTTTCCAAACAAGGCAGGCAGACGTATAATGGAATGCTGACTAAACCTAGCCTTTATTATCTGTTCTACCTCATATCTGTTTTTACCATAGTCATGCAAATCATGGGTAGAAATAATTGTGTCCTCATCTACCCCATTAGGATTTTTATACACATCCACAGTGGAAATGAGAACAAAATATCCACAGGACACTGTTTCCAGATTGTCTAGAAGTCTGTAGATAGCTAGTTTATCCTCTTGTGGATACTTATTAGCATACCACTTAGTTCCATACATACCCGCACATACAAGCAAATCGAATTTTTTACCTCTTATGCTATCTATATTCTTACTATTATATTTTTCATGAAAAAATGCCTGCCTATCTAAATTACTACCCACCAAACCTGTATGACCTATTAATCCTTTTAACATTCTAACCTTCCTCCATTATCCACCTTTTGTATTAGCTAAGTCCAATCCTTCACTTCTAAGAAATTCATTGATACAATCTAATAGATTCTTTAACTTCTTATATTCCAAAAAACTAGGACAGTCTTTTGTAACCATTTCAATATATGTTTTATACCAATAGAGAAAATCCTTCTTTTTCCCTAAACGGTAAATCTTCTTTTTATCCTTAAAATTCCATGGTTTGAATCCTGCATAATGAAGTCCATACAATATATCAATTGATGGATATCCTCCGAATCCGTTGAAAATAAGGTCAATATTTTTCCATCTACCTGCCCAATGTATAGTTGCATATTGCATTTCAGGCCAATTGAAAACATCTCCTATGAGCTTTTTTATCTCTGGTCTTTTTACATCTTCCATTATCTCATGATAATCATCCATAGAAGGCGTTAATACCCATAAGGAACTATTTATTCCCATGTTACTCGGGTCATCTATGACACGATGGCAAATATCCACAGGTACATTTTCTCCATGAGAACATATGGAATCATAGGTTCTATGCCATATCCATTTTTTTGTTGTTTCAACATTTGGTGGAATTATATACTTTCCGTCACTGCTATACTCCATAGTATAGCCTTTCCTCTCATTCACAGTTCCTGCTGGTGTATCCAATGCAAAGAGCTGATTATAATTCTTTCTGGGCAATACATCAGCATCTAGAACAACCACCTTTTCATAATCAAACCCCAAGTCTCCATCTTTACCTAATCGTAATGCTTGGAATCTTGTGAATAAAAAAGGTCTATCTTGACGTTTCTGACGTCTTCTATGATGTATGAATACTTCTTCTACATCAACAACATAATCATATATCTCTCCTATGATATCTTTTGCCTCTTGTGATATATTCTCTGTAACTAGGCATACCAAATCAGCACCATAATTACCTTTTCGCAATTGATTACCCTGCATCAATATACCAGGCAGAAAATGGTCATTCATCATTAGAAATGTGACAAAAGCATATTTTCTACTACCATCTTGCCTTGTCATTTTCATTACTTGTTCATTTTTCAATTGACTCACCTCTGTATCTAGAATATAAATTAAACATTAAGGGAAAGTTTGGATAGAAGGTAAAAATCCATTAGATAAATGGTATAAAAGTACACGAAAAAAGGCTGTAAATGAACACTTCCATTTATAGCCTTTATAGTATATTAATCAAAATATATTATTAAAAAAGGGTATAAAAAAACATGCCTCAAGCATGCCTAATTCTATTATACTATTTAGTGCTAACTTGTGTTCTTAACTAAAATTTAGTAAAGAGTACCATTAATAAAACCATTGTACTGGTCTTCTCTCTTCACCTTCTATTCAATTCATCTTATTTAGTTAAGAATTTAGACATTGCACTTGCTCCTTTTCATTTAATCATCTTTAATTATAGTATATTAAAAAAATATTGTCAATTATTACTATTATATTTAAAATACTGTTATAAATAAATGTATATAAATTTCATCTATGGATATTATAATCGAAGAAATATATACCTTAAGTGTAATTCTAAGTCATACAATTATCTCCATTCACCAGCTATAATAAAATCATGAAATGAAAAATAAGGAGGATGTTTATATGAAAAAGATAGGTACATTATTATTGCTAGTAACAGTTCTAACTATGTTATTTGCTGGATGTAAGAATAATGATGCAAAAAAAGAAAGTGCAAGTGTTCCTGAAAAATCAACACCTGAAGTTACCGAACCAAATGCAAAAAATAACGAAGATCCTATTCAATTAACTGTATGGACTAATGTTGTTGGTAAACATGCAGAAGTTCTTGAAAATATGGCAAAAGAATTTGAAACACTTAATCCTAATATTCAAATTGATTTTAGTGCTCCTGGTGGAGAATACGAAAACATGTTAAAAGTAAAAATGGCTGCCAAAGATATGCCAGATATATTCTCAACTCATGGATGGGCAAAATTAAGATATGGTGAATTCTTAGCTGACTTAAGTGACAGAGAATGGGCTGATAAAGTTACAGAGTCCTTCAAACCAATTGTCAGCGATGAAGAAGGCAAACTTTATGTATTACCTTTTGATCAAGATCAATCAGGTCCAATCTATAATACAGCTATTTTTGAGGAATATGGTATAGAAATACCCGCTACTCTTGATGAATTTATGGCTGCATGTGAAACTATAAAAACTAAGAGTAATGAAGAAATCACTCCAATAGTATGTGCCGCTGAAGGATGGGAAGAAGCTCAATTCTTTGATTTCTTTGCAACACCACTATTGATTAGTCCAGAGAAAAATGAAGCAGAGGCTTTATTAGACAGAACTTTTGATTGGAACAAATGGGACGTTCTACCAGAAAAATGGCTTGAAATGTTTGAAAAAGGTTATATCAACAAAGATATCTTTACAGTAAAATTCAGTGACAATATAGCAAAATTTGCTGAAGGTAAAGCTGCTATTGGATTCTATGGTCCATATTTCATCGAAGAAGCTCGTGCTCTTAATCCTGAAATAAAAGCAGATATGATGCCTATTCCTGCTATATATGATGGTGATGAACCAACTTTTGCTGGTGGAGAAAAAACAACTTTCGGTGTTTGGAAAGATTCTCCTAACAAAGAGGCTGCTATGGCATTTATTGATTTCTGTGCCCAAAAAGAAAATGTTGCAAAAGTATGCGCTTATACAAAATTACCTCCTGCTATTGAAGGTGTAGAAATCAATGCTGGAGAGTTAACAAAAACTTATGAGAAATACGCTAACCTAAGAACTTTCCCATATTTTGATAGAGTGTATCTTCCAAATGGAATGTGGGATGTTATGTGTAAGAATTCTCAATCCCTACTAGGCAAAGTTATCACTCCTAGAGAATTCTCAGAAAATATGGAATCTGAGTTTAACCGTCTACATCAATTACAAGATAATTAATTATAAATACATAATCTAAAGAAAGGGCTGTCTCATAATGTTAGCCAGTGAACAAAATATTATGAAACAGCCCTTTGTGTAACTTATTAATTATTGAATCTAGAAAGGAATAGATATGAAAACGATACAAACCAAACTTAAAAAGCAGTTACACTCACCTAAAATAGTCAATATCATGTATGTTCCTGCTCTTATCTTTTTTGTTCTGCTAATATTTTATCCATTTTTTCAAGGAATTATTATATCTTTCAAAGAATGGAATGGTTATTCTCCCAAGTTTATATGGGTAGGATTACAGAAGTATCAGAAATTATTTCACGATAAAGATTTTTATTTTACTGTAAAAAATACTCTTATCTATGGAGTAGGCAGTACATTAATACAGAATATTCTAGGTCTTGGTTGTGCAGTTCTATTGGATCAAAAGATGCGATGTGAGAAATTAGTAAGAACCGTTGTATACTTACCAGTTGTTATAAGCGCATTGATTATGGGATATGTATGGTATTTCTTCTTTAAATTTGAAGGTGGAGCAATTAATGATATTATGATGCTGTTGGGCTTAGATCCTCTTGACTGGCTAGCTGTAGGAAAACGTTCTGTATGGATTGTTACTCTTGTAAACTCATTTCAATATATGGGTATTTCAATGGTTATATATCTAGCTGGTCTTCAAGGTATTCCTAAAACCTATTACGAGGCAGCTAGTATAGATGGTGCTACAAGTTGGACAAAGTTTAAGAACGTTACCATTCCATTGTTAATGCCAGCAATAACAACCAGTGTCGTTATAAACATTATTGGTGGTTTGAAACTATTTGATGTAATTATGGCTATGACAAAAGGTGGACCTGGCTATACCTCAGCTTCTATATCAACAATGATGTACCAAATATATTTTGTAAGAATGGATGCGGGATATGCTTCTGCAATGGGAATAGTCATGTTCTTATTAATTAGCATAATCAGTATTATTAACTTGAAATTTTTAAGAAATAAGGAGGTAGAAATGTGAAAAGACTCAGTAGATGTATTATGTATATTGTAGGCATCCTGTATTTGATACCTTTTTATATCTTAATCAATTTAGCTTTTAGACCTGCCTCCAACAGCTCATCTTATTGGATACCTTCTTTTAACCTTTATTTAGATAATTTTAAGAATGCATGGTTAGAGGCAAACATGATATCAGCATTCAAGAATAATATATTCATAACTCTTGTAGTAGTTGTAAGCGTTATTGTTCTTGGTGCATTTGCATCATACCCATTGGCAAGGTATAAAACAAAATTCAATAATTTCATTTATACTTTGTGTGTATCATGTATGATTGTACCTCCATTAACTATTTTGGTTCCATTGTATAAATTGATTGTCAATACTACAGGAACCAGTACATACTTAAGTGTTATATTGCCTCATATAGCTTATCAACTGCCAATAACAATCTTTTTATTTACTGGTTTCATAGGCTCCATATCCAAGGAACTTGATGAAGCTGCTTTGATTGATGGATGTGGACGCTTTCGAATATTTTTCAGGATTATATTCCCATTGTTGAAACCAGTAACAGCAACAGTTACAATCTTAGTTGGTGTAGCTATATGGAATGATTATACATTTTCAATATTTTTCTTACAGAAACCCAAAATGTATACTATAACAGTAGCCTTAAGTCAATTTTTCTCTCAGTTCTCTAATCAAATTAACTGGGTAGCTGCTGGATGTATAATAGGCACAATACCATTAGTTGTTCTCTATTTGTTTCTCCAAAAATACTTTGTTAAAGGATTATCTGCTGGAGCTGTCAAAGGATAATATAACGGAATTCTATCTAATATATTGTTATAGAATATACAGGATAGAATTCCATTTGCCTTATAATTAATTGGAATTCTTATGCTTCAATTCAGATGGGTATATATTATAATAGTTTTTGAAAAGCTTGCTGAAATATCTTGCACTGTTGAAACCAACTTGATTGGCTACTTGGCTTACTGTAACATTGTTGTTTGTTAATAATTCTTTTGCAATTAACATTCTAGTCTTGGTGAGATATTTCATGAAAGTAATACCTTCTTTTTTCTTGAATAATGTACTTAAATAATTCGGTGTCAGATCTAATTTATCTGCAATCTGGTAGATACCTATATCTTTCATATAGTTTTTTTGAACATAGAGTTTAATTTGATTTATAGTATCCATTTGGCTATCATCAGGTGACTTGGTTTTAACAAGGTATTCATGAGCTATCTGTTTCAATTTCTCAATAGTCGTATTTCCTTCATCATAAGATTCAAGTAAAGAATTTAAGTACTTTTTCAGGTTATCCATTAATAATTGTTCATGAGTATTAATCAATTTGTCAAGAGTATCAACATGACTCATGAAAGCTAAATAATTGTTACTATAAAATGCATCAAATAACCCCGAGCAATTATCAACTAATTGCAACTGACTATCTTCTGCTCGTTCCCACATATCCTTCAAATCATTAAGGGTAAAGATGTGCTCACTAGGTTTCAATATCCTTAACTGACACATGTTATATATGCAATGCAGGTATTTGAAATTATTATCCAGTGAGTCCACAGCTTCTGAATGAATCAGCGTCAATTCCATACCTTTACAACGATATTTTAAGAGCATAACTTTTAAAGACTTATAGAAATTATTTACTATTTCCTCAGCCTCTTCATGATTCCCTAAGAATCCCCATGCCAATACTAAGGTTAAATCAACTCCTTGTCTGTTTAAAAAAACTATTCTAATATTAGGAGTAATGATATTCTTAATCTTTTCTCTTAGTTCTCCATATAATTTCTGCATTACATTATTTCTGAGAGCTATATCAAAAGAATTGGTATTAATACAAAATGTCATATATTTTATATGCTCAGTATAGTTAATTTCAAGCTTTTCTAGATATTGTAATTCCTGATATATACTATTCATGTCTGATTCAAACTGTTGATTCAGCAATAAAGCATATTTTTGATTCTCCTGGAGCAGTTCTGAGATAACTTCACCTAGTTCGTTGATGCTTATGGGTTTCAATAAGTAATTGGATACCCCCAGCTGTATAGCTTCTTTTGCATATGAGAATTCTGAATAACCAGTAACTATAACCCATTTCGTGTAAGGTGCTATACTTTTAGCTTTTTCTATAGCTTCAAGTCCATTCATTTTTGGCATTCTGATATCTATAAAAGCAATATCATAAGTTGCTGTTTGAATTTGACATAGCAAAGCTTCCCCATTGTCTACTTCATCAATCCAATCTTTTGATATACCTAATTCTCCTAACATACTAACTAATGTAGATCTGACTAAATATTCATCATCAGCTATTAAAATTCTCATAGATCAACACTCCCTGTCTTTGAGTTATTTTCAAGATTAAGAGGTATCTTTATAGTTATTTTAGTACCTTCTCCTTCTCTGCTGTCAATTGTGATTTCACTAGATGAATTAATAAGCATTAATCTGTTTTTTGTATTGGCTATACCAACGTTGGATGATACTTTAGTTATGTCAAAACCGACTCCATTATCTTCAACTAATATGTATATATATTCTTTATCATCTATTTTTTCTCTGAATGCTTTTACTTGTAATTGACCAGATTCATGTATAGGTTCCAACCCATGAATTATAGCATTTTCCACCAAAGGTTGTAATAGTAATTTTGGAACTTCAACATCTTCTAATTCTGAGTCTAGTTGAAAATCATAGTTAATACGTTCACCAAAACGCAATTTTTGTAACGCGCAATATCGCTTTAGAAGCTTGAATTCTTCTTCTAGACTAGATGTATCTTGTTGATTAAGAATATATCTCATCATTCCTGTTAAATTAATTATTGTCTCTTCTACTTTTTTTCGTTCACCTAATCTATTAAGCCCTATCAATCCATTAAGGGTATTAAATAAAAAGTGAGGCTGTATCTGAGAT
Organism: Vallitalea maricola; assembly: GCF_036985595.1. Lineage (NCBI taxonomy): Bacteria > Bacillati > Bacillota > Clostridia > Lachnospirales > Vallitaleaceae > Vallitalea > Vallitalea maricola. The sequence continues at coordinate 148,066 of NZ_BTPU01000009.1, forward strand.
TGCAAAGCATAATATTCAGCTTTTTGTTTTTCAATGATTGCCTTATACTCTCTGCTTACCAAATCATCAATCTCATACATCATATTATTAAGATTATGACACAAATAAGCAATTTCATCTTTTCCTGATTCGTCGAACAATAGAGAACGGTTGCCTTTTTGAATCTTCTCAATTGTCATAAGCATATTGTTGAAAGGTTTGGTAATATGATTCCACATAAGATAATAGATTAAAATAGTAATTAAAAGCTCTAGGATTATAAATAAACCACCTACTATATACATACCTTTAACTTTATCATTTAGCTCAGATTGAGATATTAAAATATTAATATGCCATGTTAATTTGCTTAATGGTCTTTTAATAAGCCTATAATCATCTTTTTCTGAGGATATCTTCTTACCTGTATAATTAATGATTTGCTCTTCTAATGACTCTGATATTGGTTTTGTTGCATATATAAGATTATTGTTTCCGTCATACACTGTGATAATTGATGAAACCCCTAGATTAATATTATTAAAAGTTTTTGCAATAATATTGGTATCCATATCAGCCATAAGGACTCCCAAGGTCTTCATTGTTATTGGGTCTTTTATAAGACGAGCCACTGAAAACACTTGACCGGCTACAGGTGTTTGTAGATAATCTTGTTTATGAGCATTAATATATGTTACATTACTGTTGTTTATAATAGCTTGTTGATACCACTGTGCTTCTTTGAAATTATATCCATTAATAACAGAAGTTTGTCCGTACTTTTTAGTTGTTATAAATGATTGCAGGTTTTCTGTTACAAAAAGAGCACTTAATACATCAACACGAGTTGATTGAAGATAGTTAGCCAATGTGTATTGTATAGATTGAGTTAATAGAAATTTATTATATATATCCAATTCATCGTAGTAACTGTTATTTATTACTAACAGAGAATCCATAAATGATTGATTGAAATAAGGCATGATAGTTATTCTTTCAAGTTCATCAAAGTAACTATTTAGATTATGTTCAATAGCTGTTAAAGTACTGTCCGTCAATACATCAATCTCTTTATTCATTGTCTTTGTAAAATACGTGGGTAACGTTACCATTACCAAGATTGATAATAAAAATATGGATATAAGAAATACTGTAATCAATTTGAATCGAAAAGAGTAGCGATAGTGTATCAAAGTTCTTCACTTCCTTTAGATATATAATGTATTATACAGTAATTTGTTACAGTCTCAAAAGGACTGTCTCTATTTATTTTGTCAAGAAACAGTCCCTTATTTATTTTATTTATATAGATTACTTACTTCATTATACTACATTAATATATTTTAATACATGTTATATTTCTATAATTTCTGTACTTCTTTCTACACTATTCTATTAATAAGAGATTTTTGCAAAAAAAATAGATCAGAAAACTTCTATCAGCCTAGAAATTTCAAATCTATTTTTTTAACGTATTTCATAAGTATTAAATTGAATTAATAATATTAATTTCAGTTTAATTACATGTTGTCACCATTCATGTCAACATTTTCATTGTTTTGGATTTCATTATTATTTTCTTGGTTTGGTTTATTAGGGTCTGTGTTATAAGTCTTACATCCTACGAAAGAAAATAAACTTAATCCTAGAACCAATGCTATAGCTCTTATTGTATTCTTCTTCAATATACTCACCTCATCATTGTTTTGTTTCATAGTCTTAAAGTTCAGCGTTGGTGGTTCTTAAAATTTGCCCTTTTAAATATAGTAATTATTTTACTCCTCATTAATTAGACTCCTGAACACCTTATTTAGTTTCAAATATTCGTAAATTTTTTATGAATTCTTTATTAGTATTAACAATATATGAAATTAAATACATTTACGCCCATTAGTAATTTTTTCTTATGCTGGAATTTTATAAGTATATAACGAAAAAAAATTATCCTGGTTTTAAATTAATATAGGATAATTTTTTCATCTCTATGAAACATTTTTCAAAGCATTTTGTAATTCAAGTTTAACATCTTCTTTATCATATTTGTATTTACATGGAATATGTACTACTTCATAACCTATACTGTTTAAAACTTCATCAATGAATTTATCTCTTTCCATTCTATCTTTTCTATAATGAGATCTATCATCTAATTCTAAACATACCAAGGGCTTTAGAGTTGCATTGTCACATAGTACAAAATCAATATGTTTACAACTGATTTTGTTAAAATAGGTCAAATAATTATCTTTGTTCTTGACTTTAACTATATCCGCTACTCTTACTTTGGTAAATAGAGTGATATCCAAATCATTGCAAACGTCATATAAAGTATCATAAAATTTTAATTCTGCTTTTGTCAATATACTATCAACATCTTTGTAGGCTGTTGCATAATTATATTTATTCTTATTGGATAATTTAGTTTCAATTATTTTAAATAGTATTCCTATGAAAATTATTGCTATTAGTGTTATTATTATTGTTTCCATTTTTGCCTTTCCTTGTTTTACATATATAAGTCTTCATTGTTAGTTAGCTGGTTAGCTGGTACGTCAATAAAATAATTTGTTGATTATTGATTTTTTAGATTCTACATTCACTGCAAATACATCCACATACACCAATTAATTCTATTGTTAATATATCTCTTATCATTAAATAATAATAAAATTTTTTATTTTTATTAGAAGTATATGTATGCACCGATTATTATAGTTACTAATAGTGAAGCAGTAATTATTTGATAACCTGATTTTAACTTATCCCATTTTTTAAGGGGGACTGATATAATATCTGATAAGATATCTATAATAACTTCCATTTTTAAACACCTTCTTATATTAATATCTCAAATTACTCATATTAATATTATCAAATAATCTAATAGTAAGCAATTTAATTTCTTTTTACCTTTTTGAGTACAAGCTAACTGTTCCATGCCTAGTGCCCTACCTTCCTAATATATATTATGCCATTCTTACTGAATTAATTTACATATGCATACCCTAAACTAACCTTTAATGTTGTTACTAACAAAGCCCACCAAGTATGGCAGGCTTATCGTATGTACTAATCAGTGCTTTAGGTTAACATATTAAAATTCTAATTTTTTACACAATTTTAAAGTATAATCTATAATCTCCATCATAACTTCCTTTACAATGATCCACGCATACATAAATGTAATCATCTTCTTCTAATTCATGTTTGTAGTTAAAGTAATGAGCAACTTCCTTTTCATCGTATATTACTTCTTTATCCGAATTAAAAATTTTTATACGAATTTCAGGGTCGCCATCATATCTGAACTTAATTTTCATTATTCCAGTTTCATCTGCGTATAGCTTAAAGTAATCTCTATCACCTTTTTTATAAAAATCTCCTTCTACAACTGCATTTTCAGCCCTAGCATAAAACCTATCTGCTCTTGACATTGAATTATTATTTTCGCTCTCCTTGTAATCATCTTGAGCCAGTGTTGGTAACCCTAAACTCAAAATACCCAATATTACCATTAAGCTTAATATTCTTTTCTTCATAAAATTCCTCCTCATCTTTTGATTAGTACGTCATCTATACTACCATAACAAGTTTAAATATTTTGTCATTTTATGTTTGTTTTATGTTTTTTAATTATATCTTAATATTTTAATTTAAAAAATGTTTTTTTATATTCACTGCTAAGTTGACATTTAGTAATGTGTATATTTCTATATATTTTCATTTATACTTAATTTTTGATTTTTGAATATTACAAATAGTAATATTTAGGTTGTATATCTTATTACTTTTTTCATGTTTTTTATTTTTTAAATATAAATATAATGAATTTGTAGAAATTCTTTTGCAAGCGGTCCAATTATTATTTTTCTGTAATTTCATGAAAATCACCTTTTACATCAATAAAAGGAATTACAAATTTATATTTGTTTTTGCCCACTTGGTAAAGGTCGGTTCTCAAAACCGAGCTTTCCTAATTCTGCAAAATCACTTTCGTAATCTCTCATTTTCCTTTGTATAATAGGATGGTTATAATCAGTCCCATTTGCAACAATCAAACTATATGTAAATATCTCATTTCTTTTAATTTTAACTAATTCCATCTATATCAATCCTTCCAGTTATTTTTTGTATTAAAATAGGCGTAGCTAAAAGCTACACCCAATGTCTAATGGTCGGTAATTATCCGACAAATTAGAGAAGGACTAAAAGGCTTACACTCCTTTAATAATCCAATAAAAAAACACCCTTATAGGTGTTACTGTGGTTTATCTAATGCTGTAGATTTGCCAAAATAAAAGGCTATAACCATTAAGACAACTTCAAATGCCTTATCTAAAGTTATAGCCCCCATCATAGATAGGATAAAAAATAAAATAGCCACAATTAGAGCTATTATCTTTCTAACCTCTAATAATGCTGTTAATTTTTCTTTCATATGTATCTCTCCCATTCTTATGTATTTTTTTACATCCTAACTAAACAAGTCCATTGTCTTACAATATGTCTAACAAGTTCCAAAAAGAGAAATTCCATTAACAAAAAATATGATTACGTTTTTCAAGAAGGAAATTAAACGTTCTAAAGAAAACCAGTTATACATGGGAGAAAAATATAACAAGAAATACATTAACCATTTTAGCATATTTGATAATGGAGATATTATGAATGACTCGTATGTAACCAAGAGGTTTAAATAAGACATTGAAAAGCTAGATTTACCACTGATACGATTTCATGATTTAAGCATAGTTGTGCATCTTGGCTTATCAGTAATGATATGTCGTTAAAAACTGTCCAAGAAATCTTAGGCCATGCTGAATATAGTACAACAGCTAACATATACGCACATGTCACTATAGAAAAGAAAAAACAAGCACTTGAAATGCTAGAGTTTTAATTTTTTTATTTGCTCCGTGCATAATCTGTGCACATTTCGTATAATCAATACTCTGTTAGCCTTTCAAACCCTTGTATAATCAGTATTCCCGGCGGGATTCGAACCCACGGCCTACCGCTTAGGAGGCGGTCGCTCTATCCTACTGAGCTACGGAAACATATTAAATTTAGTATATAAGTATATGCTACAATATAAATTAACCAATTGTTCAATAAAAAATTCATAAAAACAATCTGCAACATATATTTTATCATGTTTTAATGTTAAGTCAAGAACTATTCTCTCTATTCTTAAATAAAAATATTATTGATTTATAATAATGCCATAAGAGAACATATAAATACGATGATTTATGTAGGATACTTCTTCAATCACGCCTACCTCATAAACTAAGATGGTAGGCGTATCATTCTACAGATTATATTTTTCAGAAAGGACTATGATATCCCAATATCATTAAATAAGATTGAGTATTTTTATTCATTATAAAAGTGAACATTAAAATTACATTTATCGCCCCTTGTATATGTATTTGTAAATTCAATTACTCTATCTTTGTCATCATAACTGGTACATTTAAAAAGCATAACTGCCAAATTAGGTTTAATTCCTAACATTCGTGCATCTTTTGCCTCTAACTTAGTTAAATCCAATGTTTGAAATGCCTTGGTCATATTAATTCCATAAAACTCATATACCTCGTAAATTGAAAATACTGATAAATCAATATCCTCAAATTCAGGCATTATATACTTAGGAATATGAATTTCTTCCAACGAAAATGGCTCGGAATCTGCATAGCATATACGTTTTATATAATAAATCTCATCCTCAGGCTTAATCCCAAAAATCATTGAATATTTATCTCCTGCTTTTCTTATGGCTTTAGTGAGTACTTTAGTAGAAGGTACTGTACGTTTTTCTCGCATAGTTTGTGTAAAGCCACCTAATGTTTCAAGGTCTCTTTCCACTTTTGTTCCTACGACATAAACTCCTTTTCCGTGAACTCTCTTTAATAGTCCTTCATTTACCAATACTCCAATTGCATTACGGACAGTCAATCGGTTTATACCATACATTTTAGCTAATTCATTTTCTGATGGAATACTCGTTCCGGGTAGATATTCACCTTCATCAATTTTATCACGAATAACTTTTCTCAATTGTAGATATATAGGAGATTGATAATTAATCTCATCTAATTTCCCACTCAAAATCAAACACCTCCAAAATATCTGTCTTTAATTTTATTTACCATGCACCTGTATATTTCAACGTTTCCGAAGAATTTGCTGCACCCATGTGCATACACTCTCGAATTCCTTTTTTCTCAAGTATTCCTTTCATAAATCCAGCTATAAAGGAATCCCCTGCCCCCATTGTATCAACCACATCAACAGGAACAATTCCATACTTAGTAAACTTGTGTCCATCATAAACTAAGCTTCCATATTCCCCTAATGTTACTATAATAAGCTTAGGACCCTTTGCATACATATTTTTCATAAATTCTCTAATAAAATCATCATCTTGTTCATATGCAAAAAATGCATAATCTACAGAAGAAATAGCTTTTTCTATAATAGGATCATTAAGCTTTGTTGCAAAATCAAATGAAATTGGGGTTCCTTTCTCTTTGATTTTCCACAAGTCATTTTCAATCATTCCCCATAGGCCTGTATGAACCAAATCATGCTGGCATAAGAAATCAATATCCTCTTCAGTTAGTTTGAATTTTGAAAGAACACCCTCAAAATAATCACCAAATACTCTTTCTCCATCAATTAACTCAACTTTTGTAATTGCAGTATTACCCTGAAGTGTTTGTATATGAGAAACATCTACACCTTTGTCTGCTAAGGCATTAATCATTAGTTTTCCATACTCATCATCACCTATACAACCTGTATATGATGCCTTTTCACCTAATCTTACTAAATAAACAGCTACATTTACAGGATTACCTCCTGGAAATGCTTGATTTAAGTTTTCATATACATCTATACAGTTATCACCCACAGTTGCAATTTTCATATTATCAACCAACCTCTCTTATTTTTTTAAAGTGCTGGAGAATTTTACCTTATCTGCTCTTACTAGAGATTTAAAATATTCTAACGGTATATTATTTTCATCCCAAGTAACACCATTTAAAAAGAAAACCGCTGTATCTTCTTCAATATTCAAAAGCTCAGCTTCAAAAGAATTTACATAGGTAATTCCTATTTTTTCTTCTCCGCCTATGATATTTACTTTATATTCACTTTTCAAAATATTATAAAGAGATTCTTTTACAATATCGTAATGGTCTAAGTTTTGAAATCTGTTATAATCCAAATAAGATGTTTCCATAAATGTAGGCTCATTATTTATGCTTCGTAATCTTACTAATTCATACACTTTACTTCCAAGGGAAATGTGAAGTTTTTTAGATATTTGTTTATTGCATTCCATTACTTTTAATGAAATAACTTTTGAGGATAATTTATTTCCTCTAACATTTATTAGTTCCGTTAAAGATTTCAAATCCTGTAGATTACGTTCTATTTTAGGATCAGCTACAAATGTACCCGAACCTTTTTTATTATACAGCTTTCCGTCAATAATAAGACGTTTAATTGCTGATCTTAGAGTTGTTCTGTTAAATCCCCACATTTCACACATATCCCTTTCAGAAGGAATTTTAGTATGTGGTTGCAGATTATTCTTAATTATAAAACATTCTATCTTTTCTGTCGCCTCATCTCGTGGAGTACTACGATATTCTTCTATCACATTACTTCCTCCTTTGGTAACGTTTAACTACCTTTATACCAATGGAGTCAGTATAACACATTCGAAAATGGTGGTCAATATTCCTGATTTTACATAAATTAGATTATATATAATACTTATATCTATCCATATAAAATCAATTGAACATTAGCACACCATTCTCTAGAACCTTATGTAATAAAAACTTTCCAATAATATTTTATAAAAAAACCTCTTATCTTTATTTTTTATAATTCCCTATTAATTGTTTTGTACCTTCTTATTCTCCCAGTAATGATAAACAGGTAGTCCTGTTCCTACAACAATAATTGCAGCTATAATACCTTTAATAGGAGCCCAAAGGAATGTTGAAGCAATAAGTATACAGCTTGATAACATAGCAAAAATTGTTATCATTTTCCAAGCAGGCATTTTCCATAATGGATTATATTCAGGTTTACGTCTATGCCAAAATACAGTACCAAAAGTTAAGAAGTTCTTTAAGAGTGCAACAAGTGTAAAATATCCAAGTAAATCTGTAATATTTGATGCAAAAATTAGCAAAATACCAACTGCACATTGTATTAGAATAGAGAATGCAGGTGTTTCCCATTTTGGATGTACTTCACCAAATTTTTTAAAGAACAATCCATCTTTAGCCATAGCATATTCTATACGAGGTTGGAACATAATACAGCTTGAAAGAGAACCCATTATAACAATGATAGCTATTAATGCTGTTAATTTTCCAGCAGCTGATCCAATTAGAGGTATTGTTCCAAATGCATCAGCAACAGGAGCGCTAGATGTTGTTAATACATCTATTGGAAGTAAACCTGTTATACACAAAGTTAAAAAACTATATAATAGAATGATGATTAAAACTGTAATAATTAACGCTCTAGGCATTGTTTTTTTAGGATTTTTAATTTCTCCAGTCATATAACAAACAGCACCCATACCATCATAGGACCATGTAGTTGCTGCAATACCACCTAATAAAGCTAAAAAACCTACAGGTGCACCTGCAACGGGAGGAGTTGAAATTAAATTACCTTGTAAATGGAATACACCAATACCAATTAAAATAATAAACGGCATAATCTTTATTGCTGTAATAAATGTCTGAAATTTACCCCCGCCTTCTACAGAACGAAGATGAACCATCATAAATACAAGTACAAAAGCTGTAGCAACTAATTTAACAGTAATACCATCAATGCTAGGAATTAAAAAAGATATATAATTTGCAATTGCGAGAGCCATAATTGAAATTGATGGTGGATCTGTTGCCCAAAAACTAATCCAACCTGTAAGAAAAGCTAGTGATCTACTGCCTGCTTCTTTGAAATATACATATGGACCACCATCTTCAGGATATGCAGTAGCAAGTTCTGCATAAACTAAATTCTGAGGTATCATTATAATACCTCCTATTACAAAAGCAATAATAGTAAATAAGGCAGAACCAGATGCACCAGCCACTTCACCAACAGAAGAGAATATACCAGAACCAACTGTAGTACCTACACCCAATGCTATTGCAGTACTTAAACCTAATTTTCGTTTTAAATCTCCTTGACCGATAGGGTTTATTACTTCCTGTTTTTTGCTTGATCCCATATTAGAATCTCCTTTCGATGTTTTTACGACATTAGGGAAAATATTATGGAGAATTTAGAATGTTATACGTTATATCCCCTTAGCACTTTTTTTATGTCGTAAATACTATTAATAGCCACTATTATATACAACCCTCACTCTTATTTATACCACTTTATATGAATAATAGCATATTACATAAATGATGTCAACAAAAATCTGTTTCTTTAGACATATTATATAAACAATATTATATTTAATTATCAATAATTCTATTAAAATTTAAAATAATGGATATTTTATACAAGTTTTTTTATACCAATTTAGCAAAATATGGGATATAGGTAATTATTTTTGGTTTTAACCTATATCCCATATTTTTTGACTATTGTTCAGCTATAATAGATCTAAGATTATTGATTGCTCTTCTGGCATATAGACGTGGTTCATTCATATAATCATTACTTCCATCACTATCAGCAATATGCATATGGTACATTTTTTCACCAAGTTTATTGAAATCATGATTGACTAATGCTGTACATATGGAGGAATGATATCACACATACCAACTAAATTACCGGAGGCACAACGTTAGATTCATAAGGAATTAGTGGTTCCAACACCAACTTATAATCTAATTGGTCTGCATATCCAGTAAATACACATAAAAACTCTATCTACTTAATATGGCATTAAACCTCCATAATAACGTCTATCATCAGGATTATGATCTTTACTGATTGATAAATAATAGTAGAAATATTCTAATGGTACGAATAGTACAAATGGTGCAAGCATTGGATGAAGACCATTTGAAATTTCAGCATAATCAAATATAATATAATCATCTGTTAGTTTCTTAACAAAATTAATTGTTCTTTCTGTTGTATGTCTTGATTCATCAGTACCAAGCATAAATACATAAGGAACACCTTTTTCAACAACCTCAAGAGGTCCGTGTCTAAACTCTGCCGAATTTAACTGGCAGCCATGAGTCCATGTAAATTCAAGCATTGTTATAATACCTTCTTTATAAGAAAGCGGACGTAATGGGCCAGCCGCAACAGTATAGATAAACGGCCATTTAGAAGCTTTTTCACCTAATTCACGAGATTTATCTTCTGATGTTTTAACTAACCTAGCTAGAACATTAGGTAATTTTTTCAAGTCTGCAAGAATTTGTTTTACATTTTCATTGTTATCAATTCGGTTAATATAGTCTAATGCAATATAAAAAGTAATTAAAAGATGTATTTCCCAAATACACTCAGCAGCATAAGCAATTACATGCTCAGCAGCATCTGATACAGGATTTCCTACTGCATCTCTTGTAACACCTACTGTAATAGCTCCTGCTTCGCTAGCTTTTATTAGAGAATCTGCTACTTCATTTGTTTTTCCATAATGGGAAACACCTACAACTATACATTTTTCATCTAATTTCTTAGGTGTATGATCTAAAAAATCCCAGCCACTATATGCTTCGCATGGAACATCTGAGTACTTCTCAAATACCATTTTTGCAGTTTGGCAAGCACATAAAGGCGAACCACAGGCAACATAATATACTCTTTCAATTTTTCTTTCTATCATTTGATCAACAATTTTTTTAAGCTTTGGAAAATCCCTTTCCATAACTGTTTTTACTTCTGTAACCATATTATCAGTTACAAGAAAATCAACTGTATTCTTATCAATGTCTAACATAACAAATCACGCCTTTCATATAGATAAATTCTTCTTATTTTTTAACACCTTTTGAAAATATGTAGTTCACCCTGTATATTTTGAACTCATTATCTACTGATGTACCATAGTCAAAAATTACTTTCATTTTCCCCTCCCTTTAACAAAAAATAATTTATGGTTTGTATAGATATGTACAAATGTTTTTTGAACCACTTTATTCAATTTCAGTATAGCACCTATGCCTTTAATAGTCAATATGTCACTTTAAAATATCTTAAAATAACCTTTTTTATAAGTTTTTACTAGGGAATTACTGTTTTTTCTACTAATTTGCATACCTCATTATTGGTTTAACATACCAATATTGACAATGGTTTCTGCTTTTTATATACTTATATTACTTAGAAATCTAGATTTTATTTAATTTAACTATAAAAATATATAAAAAGGAGATTTAAATTATGAAAACTATTGTTTGCTTCGGAGACTCTAATACATATGGTTATAATCCTAGCCAGAACGGTAACCGCTATCCTCGTAATATTAGATGGACAGGTTTAATTTCTGAAAAACTTGGATCTGATTTTTACATCATAGAAGAAGGTTTAAATGGACACCACAGGTTTTGATGATAATATAGAACCCTATCGCAATGCTTGTGATTATATTATTCCTTGCATTATGTCTCACATGCCCATTGATTTACTCATAATAATGTTAGGTACTAATGATACAAAAGAACGTTACCATCTATCTCCCAATGAAATAGTTTATTCTTTAGAGGAACTTGTAAAGAAAACTCTTAACTATTTTTATTGGTGCGACAAAAAAGTTGAAATATTATTGATTTCCCCTGTACCATTAAAAGATGAACTTGTAGATGATGAATTCTCTTTATTATCTATAAAAAAATCCAAAGCTCTTCCAAAACTTTATGAAACTCTTGCTTCCAAATATGGTATTCACTATTTAAATGCTTCATTATTTGTAAATTCTCTAGGTTGTGATAATATTCATTTATCTGAAGAAAATCATACTCAATTGTCCAATGCACTAGTAACTAAAATTCAGAATATTCTGTGTTAGCAGTACCTTCCTCTACTATCAATAACTTAAAGATTAGTCTACATTAAAATTGAAACTATATAATATTAATCATTATTTTAGTAAGATAATATTTTATTGTTGATAGTCTCCCTAAATTGTGGTATATTAAATTTATTAATTGGTATATAATTATTGCAAACTTGTATATCTATAAATCAATAAATTTTTGGATGGAGGTTATTATGAATAAAAAAAACTGTACAGCTGAGATTCTTTTGAAATCAACAAATATATTTACTGCTACATCAAATAGTCCATTTAGTGGCTATATAGCTATTAAAGGAAATAAAATTATTTCTATTGATTCTATTGATAAAAGTAATCAATGGATTGGAACTAATACAAAAGTTCTAGATTTGGATAGCAAAGTTGTTTGTCCCGGCTTTGTAGATGTACATACATTTTTTACTGGTTATGCTCTAAAAACCATTGGTGTAGATTTAAAAAATGCTTTAACTCCTGATGAAGCAATTCAAATTGTGAAAATCTATTCAGAAAATAAACCTTCAGGAACTACTATACTAGGTCACAATTGGAATAATAACTTATTTGCTAATCCTGGGAGTGCTATCCTTGATACCCTATTTTCTGATACACCAATTATTCTCTTTTCAAAAGATAATGAAACATGTTGGATGAACTCTATAGCAATAGAAAAATATAACTTTACTCCAAATACATGTTATCCCGAAGCATTTTGGCGATTAATACCAGAAATTCTTAAGGATAAGCCCTATATTATTCAAAAATTTAGGGAATATATGAAAATGTTAAACCAACGAGGAATTACATCTATAAAAGAAATGGGATTTGATGATTTCTATGGTTTTACAAATATTTTAGATGAAATGGAAAAATCCAATGAACTAACTTTACGAGTTTCATTTATGTCCCAACCTGTAGGTTCTGGAGTAAATATTCAAAATGGTATTTTAATGAGAGAACAGTTTAAAGGCGAATTTGTAAAATTCTCAGGTTACAACCGTATGACAGATGGCTCTATAGCTGTATGTTGTGGAGATTTAATTGAACCTTACAATTGTCTTCCCGGCGTAACCTGTGCACAAAAAATTGATTATGATATGATTGAAAAAGAAGTTTTAGAAGCTGATGAAAAAGGATTTCGTTTCTCACTTCATGCACAGGGAGACGGTGCCATTCGCAAAGTTATTGATATATATGATAAATGTCATAAAAAGAATGGAAAACTTACTAATCGCCATTCTATTACAGATTTGGAATTTTCAAATCCTATAGATTTAGAGCGTATGGGTCAATTAGGGATAACAGCAGAAATATATCCCCAAATTATGTCCCTAGGGTCAAAAAACAAAACCATACCTATGATTGAAAACAAAATCGGCAAGGAACGTGGTAGATACTATTGGAATAGACGTAAAATGATAGATAGTGGTATCAATGTTTCCTGCGGTACTGATTTACCTTTATTGATTCCTGATATTCCTGAATCAATTTATCATGCCTGTGGTGGTTTATTCCCAGAAGGTGATATATTTAATAAAGAAAATACTCTTACAATTAGTGAACTTTTAAAAGCTTGGACCATTGGAGGACAAATAAATCTAGGCAATGAAAATATTCTTGGTACTCTAGAAGAAAATAAACTTGCTGACATAACCGTTTTGGATACAGATATATTTAATACACCAATAGAAGATATGAGAAAAGCTAAAGTTTGTTTGACCATATCAAATGGTAATATAGTTTATAATAACTTAGATTAATAGAACAAAAGAGGCTATGCCTGGTCCACATAGGGGATTTGTCCGTTAGCAAAGTTTCCTTAGTACATATGAAAACGCTTCTATTACATATACCTAAAAAGTAGGACTTTGCTATAAGATAAAAAATAGAGGCAGACATATTAGTTAGTCTGCCTTCTATAATCACTTATTTTGTATTTAACAATACGTTAAACTCCAATTAATTAATATCAACTAGTATATTTCCTACATAATATCTTCAAGCTCTATATCTTTTGTATGTCCATAAACAATATCTGCTTTGTTAAGAATCTTGCTATCTCCTATACCAACTGCGAACATACCTGCTGATTTAATGGCTTCTATTCCTGCTTCAGCATCTTCAACACCTATACATTCTGATATATCTACTCCCAAATGTTCTGCTGCTTTTAGGAAAATATCTGGTGCTGGCTTACCTCTTTTAACTTCAGCTGGGTTGACAATATAATCAATATCTTCTTCAATTCCTAATAATCTTACTAAAGTAGGTGCATTCTTAGAAGCACTTCCTATGGCAATCTTGATGTTTCTCTTTTTAAGCTCAGCAAATAAGTCTTTTACTCCTTCAAAAAGGTTTTCCTTTGTGAACTTAAGTATCATTTCTTTATAATTTTCATTTTTTCTTGTTGCTAATTCTAGTTTTTCGTCCTCTGTAAAATCACTAGCTTTATTAGCATATTCAAGTATTCTTTCAAGAGATTCTATTCTTGAAACACCTTTTAATTTTTCGTTGAATTTTCTATCAATTTCTATTCCTATCTCGTTAGCAAGCTGTTTCCACGCTTGATAGTGTTGTTCACTTGTCTCAGTAATAACACCATCCATATCAAATATAAATAACTTGTATTTATTGTCCATTTAGTCAACCACCTTTACGTAAATTATATTTTTAATACTAGTACGCTTAACATTTAAAATTAGAACTCTGCTATAGTAGTGTAAAGTATACACTATATGTTCAAAACATTCAATATTGTATATTTAATACTTTTCCCCATCCATTCTTATACTCTACATAAAATACTTAATAACCACAATATAGATTACAATAATTGGTAGTAATTAATAATTATCTATAGACAATAGTTGATAAAATTATAGTATTACAAAAGTTAACCATATTTTTTATATAAAAATATACTATTATGTAGATTTATATGTTATAATGATATTTACAACAATTAACTATATATTTACTATCAATAACTTGCAACAATTTATCGAAATATAGGGCTTATACCCTATATTTTTCTACATAATTGTTTATCTTAAACAAATAGGACTTATTATAACTCTAGATTACTCTTATTATGTCTTATCATTATACTCATTATATCTACATGGCACATTCACTCCAATATACGTACTTATACTCATACTTAACTTTTAATAATCAGGACTTTATATCTTACTAACTATTAATAATAATTAAAATCAATTTTATGCAATGATAGGAGGATAAACATGAGAAAAAACATAACTGTTCCAGCAAAAATTATGACACTTGTTCTATTGACTTATCTAATAATACCTGCATTACAACCATCATTAGCTCATTCAAATTATCATGGTAAAAGCACGATTCGAGAAACTATAGAAACTCTTGCTTCTGAAGAATTCATGGGCAGACTTCCTGGAACCGAAGGTAATGAAAAAACTGTTGAATACATTACTGACTTCTATGAAGAAATAGGATTAGATACATATGATGAAGATTATTATCATGATACTATCCAAACAGTATTCAACCCTGATGAACAAACCGCTAATTTAGAGATTTCCTTTGCAGATGGTACTAGTAAAACCTACAAATATGGCGAAGACTATATAGATTATCCATCTCTCATAGCTACTAATATAAATACCACCATTACATTTGATAAGGAAGATAGCGATATCGAAAATAAGATTCTTGTAATAGATAAAAATGATACTACTTCAAGATGGGAAAGCAAAGCAAAAGCTATTTTTCAACAAGTTGACAGCATGTTTAGAATAACCAAATTATTTGCTGAGCCAACCAACTATATACAAGTATCTAACAAACTATATAATGATTTAAAAACTAAAGAGATTACTAATGTTAACTTACAGCTATCATATAATCCTAGAAAAGCCAATATTAAAAGTGTTATCGGTAAGATAAAAGGTGCTGATTCAACTAAAGCCGTAGTATTATCTGCACACTTGGATCATGTTGGTTGGGCAGGCGATACTATATTCTGCGGAGCAGTAGACAATGGTTCAGGAATAACAACTATTCTGGAATTAGCCAAAAGATTACAAGAACGTTCCGAGGAACAACCTTTTGAAACAGATATAATCATAGCTGCATTCAACGGTGAAGACTCTTTATTATCTTGTACCGAAGATTTTGTATTGGATATGATGAATAAATATGATGAATTCTATGATATCAATATTGACACTATAGGCAAAAGTGACGGTGGTCTAATCTGTATGAACGGTATGTTTGAGGAATCCAGCATAAATACCACACTAAAAAAATCACTATCCAATTTCTTTATGGATAACCGTTTTTATTTATTAGATAAAACTTATGGTGGAAGTGACCACATGTTGTTCAATAAATATAATATTGCAGGAATTACTCTAGGGCAAAAAGATGTATTTGGTGAAAATAATACCACTAAAATACATACCAAAGAAGATACCATAGATATAATTAATTACTTACAAATAGAACAAGTTACTGATATCTTATATGATTTCATAATAACCAATGATGGTACAATATATAAACCATTAGAAACCTTAAAAAAATCAGCATAACAACCTAAAATAATAAATTCTAATATAGAACAAGGAGATAGCTTACTAAATAATCTATTTCCTTGTTTTTCTATAAATATAAATAAAATTCATTTTAATTTCTTCTAATATTTATAAAATTAAGAAATACAGACTAAAATCCTTTTAACTGCAACACATTTTTGTTATAATAATAGATAACGCAAAATTACTCAATATGGACTAATATAACAATTGGAATTAGTTTTAAGTAGGTGAAATATATGATTCAATTTTCTCTTGATGATATACGCAGATTATGTAATGATAAGACTTTCATGAAGGGTGTAAAATATTACAATAAAGGTCATGTAGAGGATATAAACTTTTATACTGATTTCTTTGACATAAAAGTCAAGGGAACTGACTTATATAATGTTCTGCTGGAATTTGACCATAATAACGGTAAGCTCAATTATATGGAATGTAATTGTAAAGCATTCCAAAAATATTATGGTGCCTGTAAACATATAATAGCTGCTTTATTGACTATTTTATACAGGCAGGATGAATTCAATAAGAATTATATAAATAATTCCTATGACAATGTAATTGAAAATTTCTCGAAAGCTATGATAGGCAGGACAAGCAAGGCTATCAAAAAAACTCCTGTCAATATTGAAATCACCTTTTTTCCAATAAGCATCTATAATAACTATTATTCATCATCTTATAATCTAAGAATTGGAGATAAAAGACTATATACCCTCAAGAATTTTAATGAACTGTACAAAAAATATAAGACCGGTGGAAGTATAACATATGGAAAAGAATTTGTTTTTGACACTAATAATCATTACTTCAAAGATTGTGATGACAAGTTCATAAACACTATAGGTGACTATTATGAAACTGAAAAATTCATTAATAAAGATACAGGTTATAGAAGTAGTTTTACTGGTTATAAAAATAATATAGCCCTGCCTGAAACCTACATCAAAAAAACTCTATCCATATTGGAAAATAGAAATTTTAACATTAATTATAATGATATCATATATAGAAATTGCAAGATACTAAGTGATATAAATATGAAATTTGACGTAAAAAAATCCTCTAATATTATTGTCATCACTATAAAAAATAATCAAAACTTCTTTAGATTAACCAAAGAATGTAAATATGTTTTCTATGACAATAATGTTTATAAGTTATCATCAGAAAAACAGCAGCTATTTCATGTTATTGATAAAACCTTTAATAATAAAACCAAATCAATAGAACTGAGTATCAATTATAAACACAAATTCGTATCAACCATATTACCGGTCCTAAAAGAACTTGGAACAGTTCATATGGACTCAGAAATATCAGATAAACTATACTCAGGAGACTTTTCCTGTGAAATCTATCTGGACAAATATTTTGATACTGTAAAAGGTACTATCAACTTTAATTATGGTGGTTACAAGATAGGTATTATACCTGAACAAAAACCAGACATACCAAAAGATATAATATTAGTTCAAGATATCAAGAAGGAAGCAATCATATTATCACTTTTGAAAGAAGCTTCCTGTGTGAAATCAGAAGAAGACGATTTTTTTACTATAGAAGATGAAAGCAACTTATACGATTTCATCTATTACTATTTGCCCAAATTACAGCAATTGGCTACAATATACTACTCTGAGAATTTTAAAAACATTCATATCAGAGAAGAATACGACATGCAAGGTGGAATTAGATTAAGTGAAGAATCTAACATGTTGGAAATATCTTTCGGCATTGAGGGCATAGAACAAGATGAACTTGTTTCTATAATGAAATCCCTAAAAGAAAAGAAACGATATTACAAATTAAAAAATGGAGGTTTCCTGCCCCTAGAAAATCAAGAAGCAATAAATCTATCTACAGTTATTAATGGACTTAATCTATCTTCTAAAGATTTTAAAAATGAAATAATCAAGGTACCTAAATATAGAGCTTTCTATCTTGATACTCTGTTGAAAGAAAAAAACATTAGCATTTTTAATCGTAATGAAGGTTTTAATAAGCTGGTAAAAGATATAACAGAACCAATAGATATGGAATTCACTCCACCTAGTACCCTGGAAAAAATACTTAGGGATTATCAAAAATTTGGTTTCATGTGGCTGAAAACCTTAGCCTATTATGGTTTTGGGGGAATCCTTGCTGATGATATGGGACTTGGTAAAACTATACAATCAATTGCACTAATCAAATCAACTGAGAGCCAGAATCCTTCATTAGTTGTAGCCCCTACATCTCTGGTATACAACTGGGCAGATGAAATAAAGAAATTCGCACCAGATTTAAATGTTTTGATACTAACTGGAAATAGAAAAGATAGACATGAATATTTTAAAAAAATCAATGATAATGACGTTATTATAACCTCCTACGGATTATTAAAAAGAGATATAGAAGATTACACTGATTATTTATTCGAGTACTGTTTTATTGATGAAGCGCAACATATAAAGAATCCTAACTCATTGAATGCGAAAGCTGTAAAATTAATACCTTCAAAAGTTAGGTTTGCTCTGACAGGTACACCTATAGAAAACTCTTTAATGGAATTATGGTCAATATTTGATTTTATTTTACCTGGTTATCTATTGAGCAACAGGAAATTCACATCCAATTATGAACGACCAATCATTAAGAACAGTGATGAAGAAGCTCTCAACCAATTAAACAATCAGATAAAACCCTTTATCCTTAGACGACTAAAAACAGATGTATTGACTGAACTACCCCCTAAAATAGAAACGAAAATGTCTACAGATTTAACTGAAAACCAGAAAAAAATATATCTAGCATATTTAAAGAAAACTAAAAAAGAAATAGCCCAAGAAATTACTGACAAAGGTTTTAATAAAAGCAAAATGAAAATATTAGCAGCTCTCACAAGGCTAAGACAAATATGCTGCCACCCTTCTACATTCATAGAAGATTATAAGGGTGATAGCGGTAAATTGCAATTATTACTAGAGTTAGTGACCGATGCCGTAGAAAGCGGCCATAGAATACTTTTATTCTCTAGTTTTACAAGTATGCTTGGTATAATAAAAGATTCATTAGATAATCATGAAATCTCTAATTACTACTTAGATGGCTCAACTAAATCAGAAGAACGTAGAGATATGGTGAATGATTTTAATGATGGGGATACCAGCGTTTTCCTTATATCATTAAAAGCTGGTGGAACAGGACTTAACCTAACCGGAGCTGATATGGTTATCCATTATGATCCTTGGTGGAATCCAGCTGTAGAGGATCAAGCAACTGATAGGGCATATAGGATAGGGCAAGATAAATCTGTTCAAGTCTTCAAGTTGATAACCGCTGGAACAATAGAGGAACGTATATATCAATT
The DNA here is from genome assembly GCF_036985595.1 of Vallitalea maricola. NCBI lineage: Bacteria > Bacillati > Bacillota > Clostridia > Lachnospirales > Vallitaleaceae > Vallitalea > Vallitalea maricola. The sequence continues at coordinate 168,020 of NZ_BTPU01000009.1, forward strand.
ACAGCAAAAGAAAAAATCAATGATTGATTCTATTATAAAACCAGGTGAAACAATGTTGACTAAGTTAAGTGAAGACGAGATAAAATCATTATTTGACTTATGATATGAATTACATCTGTTATCTTTAACCCAAAGGGCTTCCTCATTATACATGGCACTTATCCTCTATAAGCTAAACTTTTTAGAAGATAGGAATTAATGTAATATGAGAAAGCTCTTCATAAATAATTATCAAATTATATATTTAATCTCACTATCCGAGAAATATGTTCCTAACTGTTCCTTGAAGAAATCTTTCATCTCTGATAACTGTTCCTTATTATAAACATATTTACCGTAACCGAATTGACCGTATTTAAAAGCTCTTTCCTCATCGGTCATTGGTAATGAAGTCTCTGGAAATATCTCGTTAATCCTATTTTTGGCTTTAGTTGTATATCTATGGGATATTATCTCAAAGCTGATATTTTTATGTTTATCCACAGCTAACTTATTATTTAAATCTCTTATCAACATTTTATACTCTTCTTTCCACCCATCATATACAAATACAGGTGCAATTATGAAACCAATAGGATAGTCTGCATTCAATACCTTGTAAGCCGCTTCAATCCTGTTTCTCATACTAGGGGTTCTATGTTCATAACTATTGATGACTTTATCGGTATTGATACTGAACCTGACAGTTGTATGTCCATTATGCTTGGCACCTACTATATCTTCTACATTAGTGAATTTTGTAACGAAACGAAATCTTCCTAGTTCTTCTTGTGCAAAGAATTCTATGGTTTTATTAAGGGCATGTGTATAAGGCTCTACTGGTAGAGGGTCGGATGTTGCTGCGCCTTCAAATATTGTAATTTCTCCATTTCTTTCATTCATATATTTCTTAGCCCTGGCTAATATTTCATCTAGATTTACATATATTCTTGTATATGGTTTATCACCTAACTGAGTATTAAGATAACAATACTCACACTGTCCCATACAACCTGTTACAAGGGGTAATTGATAATGGGCAGAAGGTTTACAAGTCTGAAAGGATAGACTCTTCTTCACTCCAACTACAAGAGTATTTTTCCCATGACTATATTTTTCTACCTTGGTTGTACCTGGTATCCCTTTGGTTCTAGTAGTTTCCAACATAATAAGTTCAATATCCTTATCCAGAAATTCCTTATATAACTTCTCTCCCAAAGGATAATTCAAAGCATCCTTCTCTATTAAAACTCTCTTGGGTATGAACATACCTATCACCTCTACAATTCAAATGATGTTTTATCTATATAACTCCAGTCCTTTTTTAATTCTTTTATGTCTTCCATTAACTTAAACAAAGCAATTTCTTTTTTCTTGGATTCCAGCATTATATCAAAATCTCTATTTTGTACATTTCTTACTTGATCCACAAAATCTATGAATTCCTTTGCAAAAATATAATCCGAATGTTTTCTATCTAGTTCATTATCCCTGCCGCTAGAATAATGAATCTTAGGGAGCCATACATCATTATTCCAAGTATCAAAGATATCTCCTATATATTCATAAAGATTTTCTCCTTCATTATTACAGCGATAATGATGAGCATCCAAAACCATGGGTACTTTCAATTCATTACATAATTTGAGGACATCAATGATATTAAAAATCTTATCATCGTTTTCAATGATTATCTTATCAGTAACTATCTTTGGAAAATGTTTAAAATTAGTGATGAACCTATTGATAGACTCTTTTTTACCTCCCATAGAACTACCTACATGTATAATTATTTTTCCATTGGATAAACCTATATCCTCCAGTATCATTGCAAGAAAATATAGATTTGTTATTGTCTTTTCCACTATATCTTTATTGGTACTGTTAATTACATTGAATTGATCTGCATGTAGATCAACTCTCATATCATATTTCTTTATTAACTTACCTATATATTCAAAATCTATACTGAAAAATTTTCTATAATTCCAATCAACTACATCAGGATGTGTAGCCAAGGGTACTAAATTAGATGTTAAACGATAAAAATGAATGTCATTTTCTGCGTTATAATTTAATATTTTCTCAAGATCCTGTAAATTAGATAAAGTAACCTTTTTCAATTTATTGATTTTCTGCTCTGAGGTAAGGCTCTTGTAATGTCTATAAGTAACAACACTTGATGATGTAACTTTTTCTAAATCCAGCGCTAGAGAAACGTATCCTAATCTACACTTCATTTCATTATCCTCCTCATCTATACAATATTATTATCCTTATTAAATATTTTTTTTATACAAAATAGGCTTATTAATTATACAAAAAAATATCAATTGCTTAATATCTTTATTTTAAATTGCATACAAGTATTATGTTTGTTATTATTATATATGTTATATATTCTTTTATTATATACTGTTTGGAGGATATTCTATGAAAAAATTCTTATTGAATTTTGGTTTATTACGCATTATTTGCGCATTATCTGTACTAGGAATCCACAATTAGAATTAGAAAGTAAATCTGAACAAATACATCTATTAAGTAACCTATCATTCGACTTCTATCTCAGTCACATATTAATTATATCGTTAGTTACATCTTATACAAAGATCATCGGTTTTACATCATTATACAACGGGTTTTTAGGTATGGTTTTACTTTTCATTGTTACAGCCATAGCAACTTACTACTTTTGTCAATTAATGGTTATGATTCGAGCATTCCTTAACAGAAATAAAACTAAGAAAATTAGGCTATCTAATACTATTGAAGAAGACCATTTGTAAGTTTCGTAAAAAAAATTTTTATTGAAATAATAGATTATTACATAAAAAATAATGCCAACCGTTAATAAACGATTGGCACATTTATTTTTTATACTGTCTAATTGATAGATATTTTTATGTGTCTTAACTAAATTCTACATGTCCTTGTACATAACATATTCCTTTATATCTCATACCTATTGAAGGAATCCCAATCAAATCTTTTTTGTTGATACACACTTGTAATTTGAAGTTCAAACACATTACATCCATAATATATACTTCTTCCTTTGTAAGAGAATTAGTCTCAACACAAAAATCTTCTATTGTTCCTAATATTGAATACTCTGCATCATTAAGTCCATAGGGTATGAAATATCCTTCTAGTATAGTGAGCAGGTCTTCATGTTTTGTACGGACTTTAAAAAGTTCAGCTGACTGCTCTGCATCAATCTCCAATAATTGAATTGCTTCTTCGTCACCTTCTCTAGCCAATTCCAACAAATTGGCTCTCCATTGTTCTTCTTCCTGTTCAAGGTTCTTGTCCACTTCATCTTTATTGATAGGGAATATTACTGTGCCCTCAGTCGATAATGCAATTAATCTTATGTTTTCCACATATGCATCTTCGTCTTCATCAATATCTAAATAATCAACTACATTTTGAAGATAAAAAGTTATAGGATTTCCTGTTTTAATATCTTCAAAATATACATAATAATCATCTTTGCTATTATTTGTATATATTACATCAACTTCATCAATATCCATAGTTAAGTTACCTTTTTTATATGGAATAATAGAAAAAACCTTTAATTCTTCTTTTTCATCCAATTCGCCTCTAACTATTATACCTAATTCATCACTATATTCTTTTAAGAGCTCAACTTTTATCTTATCCTCACCATAGTTAGAAATATATTTCTCTGTAGGGTTATTTATTATCTGCTGTATTACATCTTTCATCTGTTTGGTTTCTTCGAGTTTCTTAAACCCAACTGCACTCAAATATTGCTCCATATTATTCACCACTCTTCTACATACTAAACTCATAATTTATAATTATATGTAGAATTATAGTAACATTACATATAGTAATTGTCTAGCTATAAATTTTATATAATGAAAATTATATTTGTTCTAGTGCATTAGCAAGGTCATTAATAATATCATCAATATTTTCTAGACCTACTGAAAATCTTACCAAATCAGGTTTAACACCTGAAGCAATCTGTTCTTCTTCCGATAATTGTCTATGAGTAGTGCTTGCTGGATGTAATACACAAGATCTGGCATCTGCTACATGGACAACCAATGCTATCAGATTCAAATTATCAATAAGTTTCTCTCCTGCTTCTGTTCCACCTTTTACACCAAAAGTTAAAACTCCACTGCAACCATCTGGTAAATACTTCTTGGCAAGATTGTGAGTTGGGTGACTTTCAAGCCCTGGATAAACAACCCATGCAATCTTATCATTTTCTTCTAACCATTTTGCTACTGCTAATGCATTCTGGCTGTGACGTTCCATTCTAAGAGGTAATGTCTCTAATCCTAAATTCATCAAGAAAGCATTAAATGGACTCATTGCTGCTCCAACATCTCTTAATAATTGAACTCTAGCTTTTGTAATATAAGCTGCCTCTTTGAAATCTCTTACATACACAACACCATGATAGCTTTCGTCTGGAGTTGTCATTTCTGGGAATTTACCATTAGCCCAATTGAATTTACCGCTATCAACAATCATACCACCTACACTTGTAGCATGTCCATCTGTGTATTTAGTACATGAATGAGTTACTATATCTGCTCCATGCTCAATAGGTCTGCATAAATATGGTGTTGGAAAAGTATTATCAACTATTAATGGAACATCATTGTCATGTGCCAATGCTGAAAATTTCTCAAAATCTAGAATGTTAAGACCTGGGTTACCAATAGTTTCAGCAAAAACACCTTTTGTATTAGGTTTTATGTAAGTCTTCAATTCATCTACACTAAGCTCTGGATTAACAAATGTAACTTCTATGCCGAATTTCTTAAGTGTTGTTTTTAGTAATGAAAAAGACCCACCATATAAAGTACTGGCTGCTAATAAGTGATCTCCTGCTGTACATATAGTCATAACAGCTATCATTGTAGCTGCTTGTCCTGATGAAGTTGCCATAGCACCAATGCCACCTTCAAGCATAGCCATCTTTTTCTCCAACGCCTCAACTGTTGGGTTACTGATTCTTGTATACATATGTCCTGCTGCCTCTAAATCAAATAATTTGGCTACTTCTTCGCAAGTATCATATTTATATGTGGTACTCTGATATATAGGTAAAACTCTTGGTTCAGAATTACCTGGAGCATATCCACCTTGCACAGCCGCTGTTTCTATTTTCCATTTTTTGTCCATTTTTTTGACCTCCCGTCTAAATATTGTTTATATTATAGAGTATATATTACAAAAATTCAATATATTAATTTACCAAAGTGCCTGTATATGATGATATTCTTCATAGTAATTTTTGGCACTCTAGTTATATAAGGATTTTTATACATATATGCTTCTATTTCACTAAAATAACTATGAAAATACTTTACATAGGATAATTTATACTATATTATAGAATAATTATAATATATTGCAAGTACGCACATTTTAATCAGTTACTTACCATTTTGAAAGTAAAGGTGATATTCAATGGCTAAACAATCATTAGAAAAATTTCCTAATCAAAGAAACAGGCAAAAAGATTTTACTTGTTCAATAGGTTTTACTATGACTGTAATAGGAAGTAAATGGAGAGCCATAATATTATGGCATATAATCAAGAAAGAACCCATTAGATATGGTCAGTTAAAAAATACCATACCAAATATAAGCCATAAAGTTCTATCATTGGAATTAAAGCAACTTGAAAGTGATGGGCTTATAGAACGTAAGGCTTATGCAACTATTCCTCCAAAAGTTGAATATATCCCAACAAAAAGAGGATTGTCATTAAAAGATATCCTTACTGAATTATGTAATTGGGGTAAAAAATACATGGAATCATAATAAAATAGACTCTGTTTTAG